>CAYVQS010000048.1:0-3641 GCA_964453195.1 Microcaldota archaeon
CGTCGAAAAGCCGCTTGTCTGAAGAAGACGCCAAGAAACTTGCGCAAGACGCGGACGATGCCCTGGGCCGCCACGCGAAAAAACTTCTGGCGCACGCATGACCTTTGGCCGGGTGCTGGGTTTGAAGCTTGTAGCTGATGCCAACGTCTTGTTTTCCGCGCTTTTAAGAAGCGGAGCGACTAGGCGGTTGTGGTTTAATCCTGAAATTCGCCTGTTCGCCCCCAGGTTTCTGGTGCAGGAGGCGCTTTCAAAACGCGGCGAGCTCTTGAAAAAATATTCCGGGTCCAGCGAAGAATTCGACCGCCTGCAGTCGTTGCATTTACGCCAAGTGACGCTGATTTCGGACGAAGAGCTTTTGCCGTTTCTTCCGGCCGCGGCTTCCTTGTCATCCGACCCGAAAGACTGGCTCTACCTTGCCTGCGCACTCTACAAAGACGCCGGCATATGGACTCACGACAAAGAGTTCCAAAAACAGGCAAGAATCAAGATTTACAGTACAGAAAGCTTAATGGAAGAACTAGTACAATAATAACCAAAATGAGGCGACTCTTAACATGAGCATTTTCAAAAAAACCGCAAAAACGGGAAAACTGCAGGAAGTCAAGGACTACGACTTGCAAGGCGGCGCGCCGGCGGGCCAGCTGGTGAAGCAGATGGAAAACGCCGGTTTCCAGGCCAGCAACTTGGCCGACGCGGTGCGCGTGCTGAGGGAGATGGACGCGGACAAGGAATGCACAACTTTCCTCGCGTTCACCGCCAACATGGTGGCAAGCGGACTGCGGGGAGTGTTCGCCAAGCTGGTAAGGGACGGCTTTGCGGACGCGATAATCACCACCGGCGGGTCGATAGACCACGACGTAATCAAGTCCCACGCCCCGTATTTGCTCTCGTCCTTCAACGAAGACGACGTAAGCTTGCACAAAAAGGGAATCAATCGAATCGGAAACATCCTCGTGCCCAACGACAGGTACATTCTTCTTGAGGAAAAGGTGCAGCCCGTGCTCGAAGAGTGCTATTGCGAGAAAAAAACCTGGAACGGCAGGGAACTGGTGGAGCGGCTGGGAAAAGAACTGTGCATCAACGACAAGAACAGCATTCTCAAAGCATGCGTTGAACGCGGCGTTCCCGTATTCTCCCCCGGCCTCATCGACTCCGCGCTTGGCCTCAACATCTACCAGTTCAAGTTGAAGCACCGCGACTTCGTGCTCGACGCGGCCGGCGACATGGAAAATCTCGACCAGATGGTGTTCGCAAAGAAGAAAACGGGAGCATTGATTTGCGGCGGCGGAATCTCCAAGCACTACACCATTGCCTGCAACCTGCTCAAGGGCGGGCTGGACTATTCCGTTTACGTGACAACTGCAAGCGAATACGACGGCAGCTTGTCCGGCGCGCCGGCGCGCGAGGCAAAGAGCTGGGGCAAGATAAAGGAGAAGGGAACCACGGCTACGGTGGTGGGCGACGCGACGATTGCCCTGCCGCTGATGGTTGCTTCGCTTTGAACAGGGTAATTGGCAAATGAAAGAGGCGTGGGCGCTGGCAGTCACGGACTTGCACGACGAGCAGCAGGCGCTCGGCTTCCTCGAAGAATTCCTGGAAAACGACCGCGACAGGAAAGCGGGGGCGCGGATCGAACTGGTGCTGCTGTGCGGCGACCTCACGACAAGGGGCCCCGTGGCGTTCGCCGAAGAGTTTTTCCTCAAGCTCGAGGAATGGGAACTGCCCTGGCTTGGAATCCACGGGAACATGGACCCGCAAGAAGTGCGGCTGGAGATGGAAATGCGGGGCGGGTGGATCCACGGCCGCAAAGAGGAGTGGAACGGTTTCGAATTCGCCGGCTGGGGCGGGTCGTCGCCCACGCCCAACGACACGCCGTGCGAATATTCCGAAGAGGAAATCGCCGGGGGACTTGCAGGCATCGGAATCACCGAAAAGACCGTGCTCGTCACCCACGCGCCGCCCTACAACACATTCGCCGACCTCGTGGCCAACGACACGCACATCGGAAGCATTTCGCTTAGGCGGGCGATAGAGGAGAAAAAGCCGCGCGCCGTCTTCTGCGGCCACGCGCACGAAGCCGAGGGAACCGAAATGCTGGGCGCGACGAAAATAGTCAAAGTCGGGCCCCTGATGATGGGAAGGGCCGCGCTGGTGGAGTTAAATTCTTTGAAAACGGAGTTCTTGAAGACCGAGAGGACTTGGTAGCATGAGAATCGAAAAACAGTTCGACGGCGTCTTCCGGGTGGACGGCAAACTCGCCACCGAAAACCTGGCGCCTGGCAAAAAAGTCTACGGCGAGCGGCTGGTCCGCGAAGGCGGGAAAGAGTACCGCTTGTGGGAGCCCAGCCGCAGCAAATTGGGCGCGGCGATTTCCAAGGGGCTCAAGGAACTTGCAATCAGGCCCGGAGCCAGCGTATTGTACCTGGGCGCGGCCAACGGGACCACGGCCAGCCACGTAAGCGACATCGTGGGGAAGAACGGCACCGTGTACGCCGTGGAGTTTTCCGCGGTCTCGATGCGGGACCTGATTTCGGTCTGCGAGACGCGCGAGAACCTGCTGCCCCTGCTCAACGACGCCCGGCTGCCCCAGGAGTACAAGGACTCGGTCGGCGAAAAAGTAGACGTAGTGTTCGAGGACGTGGCCGACAAGAGCCAGATAGAAATCCTGATTTCCAACTGCGAGATGTTCCTGAAGGACGGCGGAGTTGCGATGATTGCGGTCAAGGCGCGGTGCATGGACTCGACCGAGGCGCCGGCCAGGATTTTCCAGAGAGTCGAACGCCAGTTGCTCGACAACGGGTTCGAAATAGTGCAGAAAATCGACCTGGAGCCGCTTGAAATCGACCACGAATTCTTCGTCCTAAAGCGCGCGAAATAGAAAGACGGGAAAACCAAGACTGCTTAGCCTAGGGCTTTGAACTTGGCGCACGACCGGAAAAACCGGCAGCCAAAAGGCGGCCCCTGGAAAAAAATACCCGGAACTTTAGCCGCAGCATATGCCCGCGGCTGGGAAAGCGAAAAACGAAAGAAAAAGAACTTGCCGGGAAAAAAAGCCCGGCGAAAGGAATTGCCTGCAAAAGCCTACTTGCACGCGGCGAGTTCGGGGTGGCCGAGGCAGACCTGGGTCTTCAGGTCGTCCTGGGAGCCGGCGCCGAACACGGGCTTGCAGTCCAGGATGAACGTCGGGGTCCCGCCCACGCCATAAACCGTCGTGCCTTCCTCGACGTCGGCTTCGACCGCCGCCTTCTTTTCGTGCGAGTCAAGGCACTTGGCGAACTTGGCGGCGTCCAGCTTGAGGTCGGCAGCGTACTTCTTCAGGTCGGCGGACGACAGTGCTTCCTGGTTGGCGAAGAGCTTGTCGTGGTACTCGTCGAATTTGCCCTGGTCCCCGGCGCACAGCGATGCCTCGGAGGCGTTCTGCGCGTTCTCGTGGAACGACAGCGGGAACTGCTTGAAGACGAACGACAGCTCGGAGCCGAACTCCGCTTCGAGACCGCGGACCGCGGGCGCAATCTTCGAGCAGTACGGGCACTGGAAGTCCGAGAACTCCACGAGCACCGCCTTGTTCTCGACGGCGCACGAAGAAGCCTTGAGCAGGGTCTTGGAGGCCGACAGCCCGATCTGGACCGCGTCCACGCCGA
>CAYVQS010000048.1:3651-4793 GCA_964453195.1 Microcaldota archaeon
GATGCCCTGCCCGCAGTCTTCTTGATCTGCTGGTTCTTCTCGGCCTCGGCGTCAGACAGGAAGACTGCGGGCAGGGCATCGAAGCCCGCGGCCGAAAGCTCGGCAGTCTTGCCCTTGACGTCAACGGCAGTGAACCGGACTCCGGCGTTCTGCTTCGCCAGGTTCTCGTTGAACGTCGGCACCTTGGCCGCTACGTCGGCAGTGAACGAGTCCGAAGAGTCGAAATAAAGCAGCATTTCGACGGTCTGCGCGGTCTGGGAGCTGTTAAGGCCTGCGCTGGCTCCGCCGTTTTCCAGCGAGGAAAGCCTGGCGTCGATGCCGGAAACCTTGGCGGACAGCGCCGACAAGTCGGAGCCCGAAGGCGCCGCGGCAGCGCCAATCTGGGAATAGAGGAACGCGAATCCGATGAGCATTACCACCAAAACCGCGACCAGGCCGCCGTAAAACTGGTCCTGCGAAATTCCGGGCGCGTGCGAAGAGTGCCCGTGGCCTTCATGTTCAGACATTTTGCAAACCCACCTCTTGAGAATAGGAAACAAGAGAACGCAAATAAAGCTTAAAAAATGGCGGAATCTTTAAGGCGAAAAGCTAGAGTGCCTTTTCGAGGGCGACGCATAGGTTGGCTGCGCCGCGTTTTTCGGACTTGCAGCCGCCTTTTTCGAAAAAGCAGTCCACGACCCCGAAGCCCGCGCCTTTGGCGAGAGCCACCAGTTCGCCCTCGGAAAAGAAATGATAGTAACGAAGCGCCTTTTCGGGGCCGTCGGACCACGGGATTTGGGCGTCGCTTCCTGCAACGCCGTCGAACCTTTCCTGGTCCTTGTTCCACACCGTGACAAGCAAAAGACCGCCTTTGGCAAGGACGCGGAAAAGCTCGGAAAAAGCGTCCTGGCGCGACTCCTGCGAATCCAAATGGTGCAGGACGGCAATGGAAATTGCGGCTTGGAAAAAGGACTCTTCATATGGAAGGGCGCACAGGCTCGCCTGGTCGAAGGAAAAACGGCTGGAAACGCCCGATTTTCCCGCGTTTTCCCTTGAAATCTCGACCATTTTGGACGAGACGTCGCAGCAGCAAAAACTGAAGTTAGGGAACTGCTTCGCCAGGAAAATCGAGTTGCGGGAAGTGCCACAGCCGGCGTCGAGAA
>CAYVQS010000048.1:4803-8328 GCA_964453195.1 Microcaldota archaeon
AAAATTTGCGCTGCTTTGGCTTTCGAAGCGGGATGAAATGAAGGGCATCAGCGCGGGAAACTGCTTGGACGGGCCCTGCCTGGACTTGTCCCACGACCGGGCGATGGCGTCGTAAGAATTCTCCACGGAGGCGCGGTTTTCAATATCGGAGGCACGGTTTTCCATCTTGGGCTGCCGGAAGACTGTTCTCTGAAAAAGGTTTTAAACAGGGCGGCGGAAAGAAGTGCGAACGAAATGGCACTTGACCTGGTCGGCGTGGGATTCCACCTAGTTAACGTCATAATGGGCGCGACCTGCATCTTCATGTCCAACTCGATATACCGCTATTTTTCAAAGACCTCGCTTGGGGCACCGCTGAAGATAATCGGCGCCGCCTTCGGCTGGTTCCTGTTCTTCGAAATGCTCAACGTGTTCAGGGACGCGGGAGTAATCGAACAGCTCGACCGGCAATTCCCCGGCTTTGCAATGCTCGTGCCCATAAGCGAACTGCTCTTCGTCTCCGTCCTCCTGTACGGCGTCTACGCGCTGCGCAACTCGTTCCACAAATTCGACTGGCTCAAGGAAATAGAAAAGCTCTAGCAAAAGCCCCCCGCGGGCCGTTTGGCTTTTTGCCCGCGGGCCCGGTTAGAAACCATTTAATCCACATCCTTCCCTTGAATAGCATGCGCATTTTCAAACGGCCCGGTGGAAACGGGCTTGGAAAGCTCCTCGCCGCGGCATTCGCGCTCATAGTCGGCCTCGCGGCATTCGCCAACTATTCCTACCAGGGGTCGTTCGAAGTCCCCGGCGCGTTTTCGCAGAAAATTTCGCTGTCCTCCGACTACCACGCCGCGATGAAAGCGGCCACGCCCTGGATGACGCCGGTAGTCACGCGCGAGGAATACGCTGCAACCGAATGGGTCAAAGCCAACACCGCCGAACGGGAAATCTTCGTGTCCGACATTTTCGGCGGCGAACTCATCATGGGGCTTTCGTTGCGCGAAGGCACCGAGGGCGGCGACTGGGCAATCGTCCCCAACGTGGTCCAGCGCATGGCGGACATCGACAAGTTCTACAAGTCCAACGACCCGGCGGAGGCGCACGCAATCGCGCGCAAGTACAACGCCACCTACGTCTGGGCGCCCAACCGGCAGGTTTTCGCGGGCTACGGCTGGACCGAAATCGGCGAGGGAAAATTCGACCCCGCTTTCTTCGAGCTCGTGTTCGAGAACAGGACTCGGATTTACCGGTTGAAATGAGGACAAGACCGAAATGAAAACTAAGGCCGGACCGCACCTTACGAAAATCCTGCTCGCGCTCGCAGTAATCGCCAGCCTGTACTCGCACTGGCAGGTCTTCGGCGAATTCATGATGCCGACCTACGGCAACACCAACATCCACGTGGCAAGCGAACGGCACCTGCTAGAAACCGGCCACTACCCGCTGTGGAACGACTACTCCTACGGGGGCGGAATCCCGAACACCTACGTCCCGCTCTACCGGTTCTCGGTCGCGCAGTACGCCGCGGCGACCGGCCTGGGGCTCGACACGGCAAGCCGGGTGTTCGTGGTGTTCTTCGCAGCCCTCGTGCCGCTGGGCTTTTTCTTCCTCGGAAAATCGCTGTTTGGGGAAAAGGCAGGAATCGCCGCCGCGTTCTTCTCCAGCCTGCTCCCCGAACTGCTCATCTACACGGTCAGGCCGCTGCCGCAGGGATTCGGCCTCGCCCTGCTGCCGTTTTTGTTCGCAGCGGTGTGGAAGAAAAACTGGGCCGCGAGCCTCGTGCTGTCGTTCGGAATAACCATGGTGCACCAGGAAGCCGCGGTCTTCTTCGTGGTCTGCCTGTTCGCATACGCGGCGCTCCAGGCCTCAAGGAGAATCCCGCAAATTCTCCGCGGAAGGCTCGACGCGCAAGCAAGGGACGAAATCGGGCTCCCCCTCGCGGCTTGGGCGACCGGCACGTTCTCGTACCTGGGCTGGCAGCAGCTGACGTTCGGCACGTGGAACATTTTCGCGCTCGCCCAGTTCAAGCACCACGAAGGCGCGGCGGTAACCGCCGACCTGTTCTTCGCCAAGACCGGGTGGCTGGTGCCCGCCCTGGCCGGCGTAGGCCTGATGATTGTGCTGGCGGCGCTTGTGAAAGCGGCGACGGAAAAGTGGGAAAGCGAGTCCTCGGCGCACCTCTTGGTCGCCGCGCTTTTCGGCGCGTCGGTCTTCTTCGTCAAAAACGACGAGGCCGGCAGGCTGTTGAAAGAACTGCTGCTCTGGGCCGGCGCGGCAACGGGAACCGCGCTCGTCGCGGCGAACGCCACGCTGCTGGCGGTTTTCATGGACCGGTTCATAGTATATTTCCAGCAGCCCCTGGTAGTGCTTGCGGGAATGGGCGCGGCGCGGATGTTCGAAATGCTGGAAGCGGTGGACAAATGATTTTGGCGGAAAAAAGTCCGGTGGAAAATTGATTGGGTACTTGTACTGGCTCGCGTCGTTCGCAACCGGCCTGCTGGCGGCCTACAAGCTGGAGGAAAACGGCTTCTGGGAAAAGACCCTGCACGGATTCGTCTTCGGCACAATGACCGGTGCCTGGCTGCTGTTCCTCTATTCCCTGGCGTTCGGCCTCGGCTGGCTGGCGTTTGCAACAGCCGGAGCCTCGCTTTTTTTCCTCTCCGCGTTTTTCTACGAGCGGAAAACGCTCGCGAAAATCCGCGCCGACGCAGGGGCCGCAGCAGCGAAAAGCCTGGAACGGCACGGCAAGTTCCTCGTCCTGCTCGCAGGCACAATTGCCTTGTTCGCCATCCTCTTTTACACGCACTCGCTCGAGCCGAAGAACGGCGGGCTCTACTCCGGGGGCTCGACTTGGGGAGACTTGGCGCTTCACCTCACGCTGGTCAACAATTTCCTCCAGTCCGCCGGCGGCCTGGCGCTGGAATACCCTGTGTACGCCGGCCAGCGGCTGGGCTATCCGTTCCTCACGGACTTTTTCACCGCCGGACTCGCGTTCCAGTCGGACCTGCGGCTCTCGCTGATTGCATCTGGAATAGTGTTCTCCGCCTGCCTCGTGGCTTTGCTCTATCTCTTCGCCAAGCGGTTCGGCGGAAACGGCGCGCTTCACGGCCGAGCCTCTGCAACCGGCAACCGCGATGACGCGGGGCGCGAAAGGGGAGCGCGAATCGCGGTTTTGCTTCTGCTGTTCGCGGGCGGAATCGGAACGTTCAGGCTGCTGGCGGACAGCCCGGATTTGGAAACGGCAATCCAAAACCACAGCCACGCGTTCCTGTCGCAGCACTACAACGTCCAATTCACCAACTTCGTCACGGACTTCTGGCTCCCGCAGAGGAACAACCTCGTGGCGTTCTGCGCCATGCTGGTGGTGCTCTCGCTGCTGTGGCGCAACCGCGCCGCTGAGAAGCGGCCGGGGGAATTGTTGTTCGCGGGGCTCGTGCTGGGAATGACGCCGTTGTTTTCGTTCCACGTCTTTGCCTCCACGCTTTTCGCAGCCGGAACCGCGGCGCTGTTCTTCCTCGACTGGAAGCGCTTGGAAGGAGAAATTAA
>CAYVQS010000049.1:0-8308 GCA_964453195.1 Microcaldota archaeon
GGGCGGGGAAAGTGTATTCGCGCAAGTCGATTTCGTCGGGATGGGCGGCAAGCTGGGCGCGCAGCGACGAAGTGAACGCCATTCTCAAAATCGTGTCGCAGTTGATCTTGCAGATTCCCAACGAAACGGCCTTGCGGATGTCGGACTCTACTACGCCGGAAGAGCCGTGGAGAACAAGAGGAACAGAGACTTGGCGGCGAATGGATTTCAGGCGGTCCAGGTCAAGCCGGACTACTTTTTGCCTGTAGCCGTGGCCGGTGCCGATGGAAATCGCCAGGCAGTCGGGCTTGGCAAGCGAAACGAACTCCCGGGCTTCGAGCGGGTCGGTGAACTTGGCCTTTAGAGACTCGACGTCGTCCTCCTTGCCTCGCAAAATGCCGAGCTCGGCTTCGACCGAAGCGCCATAGCGGCGGGCAATTGCCGCGGCTTGTTTGGTGTGCCGCACGTTGTCACTGAACTTTTCCTTGGAGGCGTCGAACATTATTGAGGGAAAGCCGGCCTTGAGGCAGGCGGAAACGGTTTCGAACTTCTGGCCGTGGTCCAAGTGGATGCAGATTGGAACGGAGACATTCTCCCGGTCTGCGACGGCTTTGACCAACTCAAAGCAGACTTTCGCGCCCAGGTAGCGGATGGATTTTTCGGAGAACTGGACGATGACCGGCGACTTTTCCGCCTGCGCCGCGAGGAGGATTGCCTGGACGGTCTCAAGGTTGGCGGCGTTGAACGCGCCGACCGCATAGCGGCCGGCCTGGGCCTTTTTCAGCATTTGCTTGAGTCCGACGATTTTGGCCATTTTTCATCAGGTTTTCGAGCCGGGCAAAATTTTCGCTGAACTTAATTATTTCTTCAGGCCGTGCGCCATTTCGCGCAACAGGGCCTCGGGGTCCTTGGCCTTGACGAACGCCGAAGCCAAAAGCACGCCTTCGGCGCCAAGCTCGACGCACTTGGCAACGTCGGCGCCGTTGGACACTCCGGCACCGACCAGGACTATGAGTTCGGGGTCGATTGCCTTGAGGATTGTTACCGAGTCGGAGACGACTTCGGGCTTGGCCGAGGACACTGAGATGCCGGAGCCGATGAGTTCGGGGGGCTCGACCGCAATTGCCGTGGGGCGGAAGGCCGCGATTTGCTTGGCCTCTTCAACGTCCTTGGCGCAGACTACGACGTCGAGGCCGAAGGCTTTCGCTTTTTCGACAACAAGCTTGATTTCTTCAAGGGGAACGCGGTGCTCGGAGTGGTTTACCAAAGTGCCGGCCGCTCCGGCAGACTTTACTCCGTCCAAAGTCACCCAGCCCGTCTGGGCGCCGGCGTCGCGGGAAGACGAAGCTTGGGCGAAGACGGGAATCGAGACCGAAGACGCGGCTTTGGCGGTTTCGAGGAGCGGGGGACAGACAGCGACGGATGCGCCGAGGTCTTTGGAGACTTTTTCGGCGACCTTGCACAAATGCAGGCCGTATTCTCCACCGGACTTGTCGTAGGTCTTGAAGTTAAGGACGATAATCGGAGTCTTCACAAAACCACCTTAGGCAGGATTACCTTGGGCAGGAATAAAAACCTGCCCCAGCAGATAGTTGTAGACAGGGAGGCAAATGCCCATATGGAAAGAACCCCGCTGGAAGACGCGAAACGGCACATAGGCGATGCCAGGGGGCACTTGGACTCGTTCTACACCCAGGCAGGCCGGTTTGAAAGGAGCTGGAGCACCACGAAGGGCAGGCATTTCGACCTGGCTGCGGAAAAGCTCCAGCTTGCAAAAGACTACCGCCGGGCGGCCAGGCAATTGCTGGAACGGACGAAAAAGGAAGCCGGCGAAGAAGGAATCACCGGCGAACACGTGGAAGTGGGCAGGGACCTGAAGAAACTCGACCGCGAAATCAGGATTGCCCACAATTTTCTGAAGGAAAAGAAAGGCGGGATTCCGCAATGAAACGCATCGCAGTCATCGGCGCCGGCGGCGTGGGAAAGAGCACGCTGTGCGCGAATTTCGCCGACTACCTGAAGAGGCGCGGCCTCCGGGCCGCGGTCGCCAACCTCGACCCCGCGTGCCAGCGCGTAGGGTACGCCGCGTTCTACGACGTGCGCAAGGAACACGACTTTGGGGAAACCATGAGAAAAAGCGGCCTTGGGCCAAACGGCGCGCTGAAAAAAATCTACGACGACGTGTTCGGCAACGCGAACGGGAGGAAAAAGCTCGCGCCCGATGAAAAAACAGACTTCGTCCTGCTCGACACGGCCGGAAGCCTCGAACTGTTCCTGCTTGGGCGAAACGGCAGGGAACTGCGCGAAGCCGCAGACGCGGTCTTCTACGTCGTCGACTGCGAGAGCGCCGAGGACAGTGAGGACGCCGTCCTCCTGCGGGCAATATGCGCAATGCAGGAACTCAAATATTCCTTGCCGACGCTCACCGTGGTCAACAAGGCGGACCTGAAGAAAAAGGGCCAGAAGACGCTTTCGGGCCTCGCGGGCTTCGACGCCGCCAAGGAGCATTTGAAAAAACTGGTTTCCGAAGTCGGGAGCCGGGAAAAACTCGTTTTCGTCAGCGCAACCGAAGGAAAAGGATTCGAAGAACTGCTGGACGGGTTAAACGAACTTTTCTGCGAATGCGGCGAATGAAGCGCGGGCCTTTGCGAACGGCTCATTTCCTGGCGCGTCTGTAGTGCTTTTGGGCCCTGGCGCCGGGCTTCTTCCTCACGTCGTCCTCGTGAATCGTGAAGACCGGAATCTTCTTTCCGCTATCCTCCAAATAGACCGAGACGTAGCGCCTGAACGCGGTGAAGAACGCGGCCAAAAGCGCCAACAGCGCCGCGGACAACGCAAAGGCGGCCCAGACCATCGCCTGCGCGTTGGAATAAATCTGATAATACATCAAAAGGAACGCGATGGCGGACAAGGCAAAGGCGGCGAAGGCCACGAGCAAGACGAAGGAAAGGTTCTTGCGGTCGACGCCAAGCTTGGCCTGGTGCCACAGCGCGACAAGGTCGAACACGACGAAAATGCACAGGACGAGAGCAACGATGGCGTTGGCCGGCATCAAATACTCCACGAGGCCCAGGGACATACGCTAAAACAAGAGCGGCAGGGGAATAAAAACCTGCCCGCGGGGTAAAAATCTATTCGTTGAGCTTGACTTCTACGAGCTTCGAGCCGTCGGCGGTCATCGCGACTCCGACCAGCGTGTCGGCGTCCTTGTACACGGTCTGGTTGTGCGAAATCACCAGAAACTGCGACTTCTTGGCCAGTTCCTTGAGCAGCAGCGAAAGCTTGCGGCTGTTCTCCTGGTCCAGCGCCGCGTCCGCCTCGTCCAAAATGTAGACCGACGACGGAGTATAGGCCTGGAGGGCGAAGATGAAGATGAGCGCGATGAGGGACTTTTCCCCGCCGCTCATGAGCTCCAAGTACTTGACTTCCTTGTTGTCCAGCATTACCTGCATGGTCAGGCCGCCCTCGAACGGGTTTTCGGGGTTGTCGAGGAACAATTCGCCCTTGCCCTTGAAGATTTGCGAGAAAATGCGCGCAAAGTTCTGGTTCACGAAGTCGTAGGTCTTCATGAACGTCATTATCTTCTTGCCCTCGATTTCGTTGATTAGGTTGAACACCGACTCCTTCTCGAGCCTCAGCTGGTCCACCTTCTGCTTCTGGCGCTCGAATTCCTCGAACCGCTGGCCGTACAGCTCGATGGCCTTGAGGTTGACTGTTCCGAGAGAATCAAGTTCCTGTTTTGTGCGGCCGCGCTGCTCCACGAGGACGGAGCGGTCCTTTCCGTGGATTATGGGCACGCCCTCGAAGCCTGAAAGCTCGGCCTTTACCGAGGCCAGCTTCTCCTCAAGCACCGCCTTCTTGACGCTGGCGTCCTGGTTCGAGTTGTAGATACGGTCGCGCTCGGCCTCGAGGCCGCCCTTCTCGTTGCCCAGCTTGTGGATTTTCTTCTCCAACGCCTCCTGGGCCTCGAAGTATTCCTTGAGCGCGCCGGAAATCTGGCGCTGTTCCTCGGTCTTGGCCTTGAGCTGTTCGCGGGCCTGCTTGACAAGCTGGTCCGACTTTTCCACGGCGGAATCCGCCAGGGATTCCTCCGAACCCAGTTCCGCAAGCTGCCGGTCGAACGCGGCCACGGTCTTCTCGTAGACCGCGCGGTTCTGGGAAAGCGCGTCGACCTGGTTCTTGAACGCGGAAAGCGAAATCGTGAGGTCGGAGATGGCGCGCTCCTTTTCCTTGACGAGTATGCCGAGCTTCTGCTCCTGTTCCACGTCGATTCTCTGCTTGGCCTCAAGCAGCGACAAGTTGAGTTCGGAAAGCCGGCGGACGAGTTCACTGCGCTCGTCGTCCTTGGACGAAATCTGCCTGTCGATTGCGCCTACTTCGTCCTTGAGTTTTTTCACAGCGGCCTTGAGGTTGCCCATGCGCTCGTCGGCGATTTTCTCCTGCTGGCGGAAGTTTTCAAGCTCGAGCGAGACCTCCTTCTGCTTGATTTCGGCCTCGGCCTTCTTCTTGCGCTCGTCCCGCATGCGGTCCTGGAGCACGCGCAGCGACGAGAGCACCGAGTCCTTTTCCGACTTCGAGGACTCGTGCTTGGAAAGCCACTCTTCCAGTTCCTTCTGGTCCTTGAGCGCGGAGGCGCGGGCCTCTGCCGAGCCGCCGGTCAAAAGCCCCGATGCCTCGGAGAGCTCGCCGTCCTGGGAGACGAAGCGGATTTTGCCCACCAGGGGCTTGGCGCCCTCGAGAGACGTCACGAGGAGCGTCGAGCCAATCGCGTATTTGAATGCGCGGGAGAACTGGTTGTCGAAATCGAGAAAGTCGAGGAGGAAGCCGAGCGAGGCGCCGTGGCGCGACAGGTTTTCCTGTTCGGGCGAGGGGTTGTCGGCGCGGATCTTGTCAAGGGGAATGAACGACACGCGGCCCAGCTTGTTTTTTTTCAAATGAGCTATCGCTTTCGATGCCGTTTCAACCGAGTCAACGACGACGTAATTCACGCGCTGGCCGAGGGCGATTTGGATTGGGAGAGTGTATTTCGCCTCGTACTTGCAGAGCTGTTCGAGCGTGCCGAAGACTCCTTTTTCCTTCTTGCCGAATTCGAGCACGGCTTCGAGGGCGTGGCTCTCGGCGCTTTGCTTGACGTGGCGCAGGCGCGCCTGGAGCTCGACGGTTTTTTCGCGCGAGACCAGGATGAGGTCGTCAAGCACGTTGATGCGTTCGTTGAGCTCCTTTTCCTGCTTGAAGAGGGAATCGAGGGCGGCGTCGAACGACAGTATTGACCGTTCGAGCTCGGCTGTGGCCTTTTCGCGGCTTTCGATTTCGCCGGAGTAGTCCTGGAGCTGGCCAGTCTTGAGGCGATCGAGCTCGTCCTGCTTGAGGTTGCGGCTGACCTGGAACGTGGAGATTTCGGACTGCAGCAGGTTGAGCTTGTCCTTGGTGGCCGTCATCTGTTCCTGGCAGGACTCGACGGTCTTGCGCGCGTCGTAGAATCCCTGGGAGAATTTGTCGTGGTCCTGGACGAGCCGGTTGTACTCTGCCTGTTTTTCTGCAAGGATTTTCTGGGTGGAGTCGTGCTCGGCCTGGTTCTCGGCGATGCGGGAGGACAGGCCCTTGACTTCGTCGGCGGACTTCTGGCGTTCGAGCTTGAGCTGGCGGGTCTTTTCGTCGACCCTGGAAAGCGCCTCTTTCTTGTCCTGGATGAGGGCCTGGGCGACCTTGATTTGGTTGTTGAGCTCGTCGATTTCGCGCTGGACCTCGACCTGCCTGCCCTGGGAGCGGATGCGGATTTCGTTGCCAAGCTTCTGCAGGCCGTCCTGGCTCTCGGCGATGGCGGCCGAGATTTCGGCAATGCGCTGGGCAATTGCGTCGGTCTTGTTCTTGGCGTCGATGAGCGTGTTGAGGATCTTGGCGAAGTCGGCTTCGAAAGCCTGCGCGTCGATGGAGAGTATCGTGGCCTGCAGCGAGTCGAGCTCCCGCTTGAGCTCGATGTATTTTTCGGCGTCCTCCTTGTCCTGCTTGAGCTGGTCGACGTAGCCCTGGCGCTCGGCGAGGATTGCCGCGGCCTCGCGCAGGCGTTCGTCGACCTGGCCGAGTTCGGAAAGCGCCTCTTTCTTTTTTTCCTCGTACTCGGAAATGTTGGCGATGCGGTCGATGAGCGTGCGGCGGTCCTGGGGCTTCATTTCGACTATCTGCTGGACCGCGCCCTGCTGGACGATGTTGTGGTGGGAAAGCGCGTGCTTGGCGAGAAAGTCGTCGATGACGTATTTCTTGGAAGTCTTTCCGTTGAAGGAGTACTTGGTCTTGCCGTCCTTCCTGACTGCGCGGGAAACTTTGTGGCTCTCGTTCTTCTCGGGGTCTAAAAGCTCGAGCACGACCTCGCCGACGCGCGCGTCCTTGAAAATCAGGTCCTTGGCCTTCTTTGCGCGCAAATGGCGGACGTTGGACTCTCCAAGCGCGAACTGGATGGCGTCGATGATGTTGGACTTGCCCGAGCCGTTGGGTCCGACTACGCAGTTGAAGCCCTTCTCGAAGTGGATGTCGGCCTTCGGGAACGACTTGAAGTTCCTCAGGCTGAGCGTCTTGACGAACATTTTTCACTGACCTTGAAACAGGATGCCTTCCCCGGGATTTGGGGCAAACGTTCCACGTCGCAGGACGTCTGCCTTGACGTGGCGGATTCGGGCGGAAAAATTAGGCGGAAACTGTTTTTAAGCGTGTATGAGGCGAATTTCCGGGGGGCGGGACCGGGCTTTCAAGAGGCGGGTCAAACGCGGTCGGGGTTGGCGTCGGAAAATTCCCACTCGCCCTTGGCCTCCAAGCGCTGCTTCGTGATTTTCAGCGCGAAGAACTGCTCGGACTCCAGGCGGTTTAAGTGCTGGCGTATGTCCTTGATGGTCTGGGTCAGGCTGGGCTTGATGTTGTATTCCAGCGCGTTCACGCGCCGGTTCGTCTTCTCGATTTCGCGCAGCAGGCGCTTGAGCGCGGTCTCGGTCTCGGCGAGCAGGATGATTTTGTTCAGCGCGTCCTCGAACTTCTGCGCCGCCCAGTCGATTTTCGCGGAAGAGCCTTCGACGGAATACCCGCGGTCCAGCAGCGTCTTGTAGACCGCGGTGCCCTTGATGCCGGGAATCCGCACGCCCATGACGTTCTTGGAATACACCTGGATTTCGGGAACCTTGTTGGTCGCCGACGCGGAAGAGCGCATCTGGATGTAGTGGTGGAACGCGCGGGCGACGGCGAGCGCCTCGTAGGCCTCGGCCATGGACTGGTTGACGTCGTTGCGCAGGTCCTTGGCCTGGCGCACGATGCGGAAGAACTCGAGGATGAGCGCGTCGCGCTTCTGCTGCAGCAGGCGGTGGCCCTTGTCCGCCAGCACCAGGCGGTGCCTGGTGTTGATGAGCTCCATTCGAGTAGGGCGGACGGATTCGAGAGCCATTTTTAGTCACGAGAGAAGATTTTTTTGATGGGACAGTTGTCCTGAAGGCAGGTCGAACACGCTTTTTTGGCGTAGATAAGGAGGAAATACGCCAGCAAAACGGCGACGACGAGCGAAGAAAGCCAGTTGATTTGCCAGAGGCTCCAAAGCGCGAAGAGGAACAGGGAAAAGACGAGGAAAAGCATGGCCGAGGCTTCGAAGCACGAAAGCTTGTCGGCCAAGGCAAGGCGGGCACCCTCGCGGGTTTTCGCAGGCAGCACTCTTTTCGTCTTTACCAAAACAAACCACCGAATCATTTCTTTTCCTTGGCCTGGTCTTCGCCGGCTTCTTCCTTGGCGCGGAATTTGCGGCCGTATTTTTCCAGGTGCTCGGGCTTGACGCGCTTCATGTCGCCCTCGGGAATCATCGACAGGAGGTCCCAGCCGATTTCCAGGGAGTCCTCGATGGTCCGGTTTTCTTCGCGGCCCTGCTGGACGAAGCGCTTTTCGAACTCGTTGGCAAAAGCCAGGTACTTGCGGTCGCGCTTGGTCAGGGCTTCTTCGCCGACGACCACGACGAGGTTGCGCAGGTCCTGGCCCTCGGCGTAGCACGCGTAGAGCTGGGACGACACTCCCGAGTGGTCTTCGCGCGTCTTGCCGGGCCCGATGCCCAGGTTCATGAGACGGGAAAGGGAGGGGAGGATGTTGATGTTGGGAAAGACGTTCTTGCGGTGCAGCTCGCGGGACAGTACTATCTGGCCCTCGGTGATGTAGCCCGTAAGGTCGGGGATGGGGTGCGTGATGTCGTCGTCCGGCATCGAGAGGATGGGCAATTGGGTGACCGAGCCCTTCTTGCCCTTGATGGAGCCGGCGCGCTCGTATATGGACGCGAGGTCGGTGTACATGTAGCCGAGGTATCCGCGGC
>CAYVQS010000050.1:0-1453 GCA_964453195.1 Microcaldota archaeon
AGGGAGTTCTGCAACTATCTGCTTGGATGACCAAAAGGGCCTTCAGCCTCTTCGAAGAACAGAACCCGTTCAAATACCAGCCTGCTGACGCGCTGCCCAACCACTTTCGGTTCAAGCGCTTCGGGAACAGGACGCTGGTCACCACGGACCACGGCGGCTGGGCAATGCTCGACGACGCGGAATTCGGCAGGCTGCTGAAAAAAGATTTTTCGTCCGACCCTGCGCTGTTCTCGGAACTTGCCAGGCAGGGAATAATCGTCACCAAGGAGAACGCCGACAAGGTCGTGCAGTGGAACCGGTCGCGCCTCGAATACCTCTCGCAGGGAGTGACGCTGCACATAGTCGTGCCGACGCTGCGGTGCAACCACAAGTGCGTCTATTGCCACGCCAAGTCCAAGCCCATGGACGCAGTGGGCTGCGACATGGACGAGGACACCGCCAGGCAGGTCGTGGACTTCGTCTTCCAGGCGCCGTCGCCGGTGCTGCAGATAGAGTTCCAGGGCGGCGAGCCCCTGGCGAGGTTCGACCTGGTCCAGTTCATCGCCGAGTACGCCAAGAAGAAGGCGCGCGAGACGGGAAAGACTGCGAAGTTCAACATCGTCACCAACCTCTCCCTGATGGACAACGACATCCTCGATTATTTCATAAAAAACAAGTTCGGCATCTGCACCTCGCTGGACGGCCCGAAGGAAGTGCACGACAAGAACCGCGTCTGGACCGGGGGAAGCAGCTACGAGACCGCGGTGCGCTGGATAGACGTCATAAAGAACGAGAAGAAGTTCAGGATCCACGCGCTGCCCACCGTGACGCGGCACTCGATAGGCTTCGGGAAGGAAATCGCCGACGAGTACAACCGACTCAAGCTTTGGCCGCTGAGGCTGCGCGGCCTCAACAACGCCGGCCTCGCGTCCGAGCACTGGAAAAAAATAGGGTACTCGGCCGGCGAGTTCCTGGAGTTCTGGAAAGGCGTCACGGAATACTGCTTTTCGCTCAACGAACAGGGCCCGGCGGTGCACGAGGGCCTCTCTTCGCTGATTGCGCGCAAGATGCTTTCCAAGAGCTACCAGTCCTACACCTGCCTGGGCTCGCCGTGCGGCACGGCCCTGAGCCAGGCGGCGTACACCGAGAAAGGCGAAGTGTACGCCTGCGACGAGGGAAGGTCTTTCGACATTTTCAGGATAGGCAGCGTCAAGGAAAACTCTTACAAGGAAGTGTATTCTTCCCAGGCCGCCCTCGACCTTATTGACCTTTCCTCCGGGCTCTCGTCGACCTGCGACTTTTGCGTCTGGCACCCGTACTGCGGCTCGTGCCTCGTGTGCACGTACGGCAGCCAAAAGCAGCTTTCTTCCATACTGGCGCAGGACCACGAGTGCACGCTGCGCGCCGGAATGATGGAGTACGTTATGCGGAAACTGTCCTCGGGCGGAAGGCACGCGGAAATAATGCGGGAATG
>CAYVQS010000050.1:1463-8253 GCA_964453195.1 Microcaldota archaeon
CCGGCGGATGCCCTGATTGGGCACCGGCGGCAGGAGACCATAAAGATATTAAAGCGGCGGAAGATTAGAATACGTGGGAAAAATGGCTGAAAAAGACGCGAAACCCGGGCTCCTGCCCGCCCTGAAGAGAAAAATAGGCTCTTTCCTGGTGGAGGAAGAAGGCAGGATTTCCAAGAAGGGCCTGGTCACCGTCGGCCTGTTCCTCGCCGGCGCAAGCTTCGTCAACGCCACCTGCGCATCCCACAGCCAGAACATCGGCCACTCGGATTCTTCGGCGATAGACTATTCCGGCGGCGCAATCACCGCGACGCACAACCACTACGCCCCCGCCCACTGCAGCCACGCTTCCCACGCGTCGCACGCGTCGCACGCAAGCCACGGAAGCCACTCGTCTCACTCGTCGTGCAGCTGCTGCGGCGGCGGATGCAAGTGCTGAACGCAAAACCAGCCTCCGGGTTTCCCTAATTTTCCGCATTGACCCCCGCCTTGGCAAGCAGCCGCTCCAGTTTTTCAAACTGCCCTTGCCAATACGCGAGGTCCGCGGAGCCCTGATTAGGAGAATAGGAGTCCACGGCCATGCGCATGGAAACGGGAGAGGACCTTATCGGGTCCAGGAGGCACTTTGCCTGCTGGCCAAGCGCGCCCTTGGCGGAGGACTCGTCAATGCCCGCCGCACGCGCGAGGCCGAGGACGTCTTTTTTGGAGCGGCACCGCCAGACCGGCGTCGAAAGCTGCATGCCGTAACGGGACAGGAACCTGACGAATTTTTCCCGGCCCTTCTCGGCGGTTTCTGCAACGCGGTGGCCGGTTACCACGAACCTGCTCCCAAAATATTTCTTAGAGAGGAAAACAGCGTACAGGAAGAAGGCGAAGTGGCAGTTGTGGCAGGTAAAGTATTTGCCGAACCTGCCGCGCAGTTCTTCGCCGCCGTCCAATACTATTTCCCGGAAGACGCGCCGCGGAATCGGCACCGCCAAGTGCCGCACGATGTTGGGGTGGCGCGACATCACTTCCGCCGCGCTTTTACTTGCGGCGCCTAAGCCGGACAGGAAACCCGAATCGAAGGTCAACAGCACGATTTTCTGGTCCGCGTGCTCCTGCGCGTAGAGGGACGAGGCAACGCGCGAATCCACGCCCCCGCTGAAAACCACGACTGCGTCCGCGCGGATTCCCGCAAAATCCGCTTCTTCGCCTGCAAGTTCGAGGCCACTTGCCGCGGTTTTCCCGGACAGAAAGGCGTTCATCGGACGGAATGACGTGGCGGGAAGGTAGCTTTTCCAGACGCCGGGGCAAACCGGCGAAATCGAGCACTCTTCGCAGCAGCGCTGCTTCGCCTTTGCCGCTTCATCGGCGCCGAAGTCTTCGAGCGCTCCGTTGTCCCACAGGACATAGCGCTCGTGCTTGTCGCAGGGATAGTAGAATTCGGATTGATGGTGCCCGAGCCTTTCTTCTTGCAAAAGGCAAAGGGGGACGTCGGAGAAAAAGACCATGGGATTCGCGGGCGACGCGCCGCGCCGAAGTGCAGTCGAAACTATGCCTTCCGCTGCGCCGGGCAGTTGTTCCGGCGAAAGCAGGGCCTTACCGCGAATTTTCGGGAGGAAAAACTCTATTTCTCCTACGCCAAGGCCCAGGAGAAAATCCGCGGTTTGGGGCAAAACACGCAGGTTTTCCGCAAGAAACGGCACCCGCGCCGAAACGAATGCCTGGGCTTCGACCAGGTTCCTTATTCCAGCAACGGTTTCGTCGAAGCTTCCCGTGCTGCGCGACACAGAGTCGTGGATTGCCGCGCTCGGGCCGAACAGGGAGACTGCAAATTCGAACCTTCCGTTCTCGGGAATGCCCAGGCCGAGCTCCTGCGAAGGCGCGACCAGGGAGGACCGGACCGGGTGCCGTTGCAGCAGGCCTGAGAGGCGCCGGACAAGGGCGCCGTCGGAAAAAACCCGCCCGTTGGTGTGCAGCCTTGTCCATTCGTAGCCGCGGTCGCGCGCCGCGCAGACAAGTTCGGGAAAATCGGGGCGTAGCGCGGGTTCGCCGCCGTTTATAATCAGCATTTCGCGGCCGGGGCGGTGCGCCGCAAGGACCGCCTCGAGCTCGCCGAGGGAAGGCGAATGCGCGGCGGGGGCGTACGGGCAGTGTGCGCAGGAGTTGCTGCATTTGCCCGGAAGCCGGATTTCCAGCTGCCTGCCCACCATGCCGCAACGAATCAGTTCCATGTACATCCGCCATTTGCGCGGGATTTTACGGGCTCTGCCGGCAACCGGCCATCCGCCGCAAAGAATCGTTTCGCGCACCGGCCCGCGGCAGCAACGAGCACGCAAACCGCCTGCCAATATTAAAGCAAATGGCTAATTATTAAAGGTAAAACAGTCATTCCGTCTTTCGGTGGGTTCTTGCTGCACGTCATAAGATGGGAGCTTACTGTGCGTTGCGGCCTCAAGTGCAGGCACTGCTACGTGTACGACTCGCCGTATTACGAGTCGGAGGCCCGCAACGAGCTGTCGGCAGGACAGTGCGAAGAAGTGCTCGGAAACTACTCGTCTTTCGTACGGGAAAACGGCTTTGATGCGGTCATTACGTTCATGGGCGGCGACCCCTGCCTCAAGCCGGGCCTGGAGGGGCTCGTCGAAAAGGCCGCCCGGTTTTCGCGCGTGGGAATCCTCGGCAACCCCCTTTCCGAAGAAAAGGCCGCCGCGCTTAAAGACGCGGGCCTGAGCTTCTACCAGCTAAGCGTCGACGGCATGGAAAAGACCCACGACTGGTTCAGAAAGCCGGGAAGCTTTGCCCAGACTCTTGCCGCGGGAAAAACCCTGAAAAAACTCGGCATCTCCACCGGCGCGTCGATGACCGTGTGCAGAAAAAACGCGCCCGAAGTATGCGACGTCATGCGCCGCGTCCACGACGAGGGGTTCGACCGCTTCGTGTTCGCGCGGCTGGTGCCCGTCGGGCGCGGAAAAAGCTTTTCGGGGGAGATGTTCTCGCCGGCGGAATTCAAGGCGCTTCTGCAGAGAATCGACGCAACGCTGGAAGAGATTGGCGACCCGCGCTTCGCGGAAAGCACGATTTCGTCCGAGCCCCTCTTCGGGCTGCTCTACGCGGAACAGGGCAGGCTCGACGAATTTAGCAGGATAGTCCGGGAGAAAAACCCGTACACTCCGAACTGGGGCGTCATACTCGCAGACGGCACCGTGCTTGCAAGGCGGCTTTTGCCCGCCGTAATCGGAAAGGTCCCAAAACAGTCGTTTTCCGATATATACTCGTCGCGGGCGTTCAAGGACCTCTGGAACTGGAGCGCGCTGGAGGAAAAGTGCTCGGGCTGCGAACTGCTCGAGGTATGCAAAAAATACACGAGCTGCGGGCGCACGGGAATCACCAACGCCCTGGCCGGAAGCGCGCAAACTGCCGACCCGCAGTGCTGGAAAACGGTGAACTGATTGACCCTTCGCCTTTCGCGCTTTACCCACGTGGTCCGCGGGAACGGATGGTTTGCGTGGTACCACGCCCTTTCCCAGGAGCGCGTTTTCGGCGGGCCGGAACTCGAAAGGCTGTTCGAAAAGGCGAGTGAAAAGCAGCGCCCGGAGGAATTTCTCGCGGTAGACGCGCGGGCGCCAATAGCGCTCGTGCGCGAGCTTGCCGGGAAAAAATTCTTCGCATCCGCGGAAGAGGACGGAAAAATGCTGGAGAACGCGGCCGCCGCGCCAATGGCGAACGGCGTAAACATCTGCAGGCTCTACCTTCTGACCACGAACAGATGCAACTTGGCGTGCAAATACTGCGCGATTGAAAGCGGCAAGCCCCGGGGATTCGAATTCTGCGACATGACGGAACAAACCGCGAAAAAAGCCGTGGACCTGTTTGCACAAACGCTTTGGCCCAGGGCCGAGCTGCCGGTAATGGTGATTTACGGTGGCGAGCCCCTGCTCAACTGGAAAACCACGCGGTTCGCCATAGAATACGCAAGGCGGCTCCAGGAAGAAGGAAGGCTTCCGCAAAACCTGAAGATAAGCCTGAAGACTAACGCGACGCTGATGACACCAAAAATCGCCGAAGAACTCGCGGAACTTTACGCGGAAGTCGACGTCTCCCTTGACGGGACAGCCGAACAGCACGACCGGCTCCGGGTGAAAAGAGACGGCCGCGGTTCGTGGGAAGACGCGGTCAAGGGCGCCGGAATCGTCCGGGAAAAGACGGGCGAACTCAACGTCATTTTCACCATAGGCAACCACAACATAGCCGGCGTCGGCGAGGCCTTCGGCTGCTTCAAGGAACTAGGAGTAACCGGCGTAGGCATCAACCCGGTGGACCACATAGGCGACGGGCCCGAGGCGAAAGCGCTTGACGCCGCTTTTTTCAATGCGGTCGAACTCGCCGAGAACCTGGGAATCAAAAGCCTGGGGCGGATATCCAAGATACGCCAGTACTTCAGGGAAAAACGGCTGCGGCCTCACCACTGCGACGGCTACGGCTCCCAAATAGCAGTCACCCCCGACGGAAGAATCGGGCCCTGCCACATAATGGCCGAGCGGGGGGAACGCGTAGTGGCGTCCCTGAACGAAGACGGGCTGCCGGAAAAGTTGCGCACAAGCGGCGCGATGATTGAAATGGCCCGCAGCACGCCCTTCAGGCGCGAAGAGTGCCAAGACTGCATCGGCCTGGGACTGTGCGGCGGGGGATGCCTGGCAAGCGCCCTCGAAAACGGGCTTGGAATCAACGACACCAACAAAGGCAAGTGCATGGATTGGGCGAGGATGATAGGAAGCCTGCTGGAAAAAGAGCTCGGCGCGAGACAAAGGGGGGGCGGAAATGCCTGAAAACGAATTCCACCTGCAGTGGCACGTAACCGCCAAGTGCGACCAGCACTGCAAGCACTGCTACATGTACGACTCGCCGACTTACGCGTCCCAGATCGGCAACGAAATGCCGCTTGAAAAATGCGAAGAAACCCTCGCCGACTTCGAAGAATTCGCCAAGGAGAAAAAATTCAAGGGCGAAATAAGCTTTTCGGGCGGCGACCCGCTCCTCAAGCCCGGTTTCCCCGACCTTCTCGAAAAGGCCAGCGCCAAGTTCATGACGGGAATCCTGGGAAACCCCTACCACGTGGACGACGAGGTTGCGGGGGACCTCAAGCGCAGGGGCCTGAAAAGATACCAGATAAGCATAGACGGCATGGAAAAGACCCACGACTACCTGCGCAGGCAGGGCAGCTTCAAGGAAAGCCTGCGCGCGCTAGGCGCACTGAAGAAAGCGGGCCTGACCACCGCCGTGATGTTCACCGCAAGCAGGCTCAACGCCCCCGAACTGTGCGACGTCCTGCGGCTAATGGCGGAAAAAGGCGCAGACACGTTCACGTTCACCAGGCTCGTGCCCACCGGCACCGGAAGCGAACTAAAGGAACAGATGATTCCGCCGGCGGAATACAAAAAGCTCCTTGAAAAGGTCCTGGAAACGCTGGACGGGCTGGATGAAAAGAAATACGGCGGCTTCAAGGCGCGCGTCCTCCGCCGCGAATACCTTTTCCGCCTCCTGTTCTGGGAAAAGGGCAGGCTCGCAGAATACGAGGAAATAATGAAGAAGCACAAGCTCACCTACGGCGGCTGCGGAATCGGCGGCGGATTCACCGTGCTCGCCGACGGTACCGTCCTCGCCTGCCGCAGGCTGCCGTTCATCCTAGGAAAAACGCCGGAGCAGAAGTTTTCGCGGCTCTTCGAATCGCCGTTCATAAAAATGATGAAGGACTGGGGCAACTTCGAAAAATGCTCGTCGTGCGAAATAGTCGGAATCTGCCGCGGCAACCCGTGCGTGGCCTGCGCCGTGGCCGGAAGCCCGTTCGCCCCCGACCCCCAGTGCTGGAAAGGATTGCCATGAAACGCGTAGATGTCAAAGTGGGCTTCAGCTGCAACAACAACTGCAGGTTCTGCGTAATCGCCGACAAGCGGCGCCGCGGCGACCGCACCACCGCCGAAATAGCGGACGAGCTTGAAAAGGCGCGGCGAGAAGGATGCATTGACGCCGTGTTCACCGGCGGCGAAGTCACCATAAGGAAGGACTTGTTCGAACTCGTCGCAACCGCCAGGCGCCTCGGATTTTCCAACATCCAAATCCAGACCAACGGCAGGATGCTGTCCTACCGGCCGTTCTGCGAAAAGCTCGTCGAGGCGGGTGCTACGGAGTTCTCGCCCGCGCTCCACGGCCACACTCCGGAAATCCACGACGCCCTCACGCAAAGCCCCGGCAGTTTCCGGCAGACGCTGCAGGGAATCACGAACCTCTCCGAAATGGGGCAGAGGATAATTTCCAATTCCGTCATTACCGTCCCCAACCACCGGTTTTTGCCGGAACTTGCGCAGCTCTTGATGGACTCGGGCGTTTCCCAGTTCCAGCTCGCCTTCGTCCACGCCTCGGGCAACGCCGCGAAATACTTCGACGAAATCGTGCCCTACAAGTCCAGGACCGCGCCGTTCGTACACCAGGCGCTTGACTTGGCCAAGGAACGCGGCGTGCCTGCAATGGTCGAGGCGTTCCCGTACTGCTTCATGGCGGGCTACGAGGAATTCTGCTCCGAGCTCTACATTCCCGACACGGAAATACGCGAGCCCCTGCAGTACACCGAGGACTTCAGGAAGACGCGGATGGAAGAAGGCAAGGCGCGCGGCCCCGATTGCCCGAAATGCCGCTACTACCGGATATGCGAGGGGCCGTGGAAAGAGTACCCATTGCGCCGCGGATGGTCCGAGTTCGTGCCCGTGCCCGGCGAAAGGGTGAAAAGCGAGCGGGAAATACTTGACGCGTGTAA
>CAYVQS010000051.1:0-8051 GCA_964453195.1 Microcaldota archaeon
GTCTATCCGGTCGAGGACGAGCACAAGTACTCCGACCACTTCGGCAACCCCCTGCCCGACGCAATATTGCTTCCGGCGGGCTCGACCCCGGTCCAGCTCGCGGCAAAAATCCACACCGACCTTGCCACGCACTTTCACCACGCAGTTGACGCCAAGCGCCACGTGCCCATGGGAAAGGACCACAAGCTTCAGGCCGGCGACGTGGTAAAAATAGTCGCTACGAAATGAATGGTTGATAACTGGTTTTCAGGCGAGGGAGATTTTCCGCGTCTTTCCCCGCGCCCCGCCTTCGACGTCTTCGGTCTTCACCAGCTTTTTTTGTTCCAGCAGGTTGACGTAGTTCCTGACCGACCGGTCCGTGTCGTCGCGCCTTTTCACGAATTTTTCGTAAAGCTCGCCGCTTGTAAGCGCGCCTTTCTTCAACAGCTCCAGTACGAGCTTTTCGCCCTCGGACAGGCTCTCCTTGCGCAGTTCCTTTTTCCACGTCCCCGCGGCCTCGAACGCGGCCCTGACGTCGGCAAGCGAAACCGCGTCCGCGCCGCGCTTCTCCGCGTTCTTGCCCGCCTGCCACAGCGTCTCCAGCGCTACCCTCGCGTCCCCGCCGAGCTTTGCGGCGTGCGCGGCCGCAAGCGCAATCGCGTCCTCGGAACAGGCCCCGGGAAGGAACGCACGGCCGGCGCGCTGGCGCAGGATGTCCTTGAGCTGGGGCGGGGAATAGCGGGGAAATTCTATTTCGTGATGATGAAGCGAGCTCCTTATCCTGTCGTCGAGCTTCAAGAGAAGTTCCTTGTCGTTGGAAATCAGCATGACGCCAATCCGCACGTTTTCCGTCTCGTTGGCGCGCAGGAAGTCGTACAGCACCTTTTCCTCGCCCTTGAAAAACAGGCGGTCCGCCTCGTCGAGGCAGATTATTGCCGCGCGCTTTTCGCGCCGAAGCGCCTGGACGATGCGGGAGAAGACCTCGTCGGCGGCGATTCCGCGCCTTGGCATCGGCTCCTGCAGCGAGTCTGCGACGAGGGAAAGCACGGCCTGGCGCGAGTAGTTGTTCCAGCAGTTGACGTAGACGGGAATCGCGTTGTCCGAGTATTGCGCAAGCTCGGAGAGCACGTGCTTTGCCGTCGACGTCTTTCCCGTGCCGGTGCCGCCGAAGACGAACAGGTTTTCCGGGCTCTTTCCTTCGGCCGCGGGCTTGAGGCAGGCCGCGATTTCCTGCAGCTGCTTTTCACGGTGCAGAATCTCCGGCGGCGAGTACTGGGGAAGAAGCGCGGCCTCGTCGGCGAACACTCCTTCCTGCCTGCCTACGCGGTCGAAGAGGTTGGGCATACGAGCCAATTAAAGAGGCAGGTTTTTATTAAGGCCAGCGCTTGGTTCTTCCATGCGATCCACGCTTTCGGACTGGGTCCGGCTCTGTAGAATCGAGCACTCGTTCATCACGTTCTTCGCGGTAGTGTTCGCACAGGCCGTGGTGGTGGGCGCGGACCGGTTCCTTCCGCTTCTTCCCAACGCGCTGTTTTCAGGCATCGGGCCCGGCCTAATCACCGCGGCGTCGTTCGTCATCAACGACTGGTACGGCTACAAGACCGACAAGGCCAACAAGAGGGCCGACCGGCCCCTGGCGTCCGGCAGGATAGATCGGGCAACTGCGCTTTACGCCGCGGTCGCGCTCTTCCTGCTCGGCCTGCTTTTCGTGGTTCCCCTCGGCAACACCACTGTTTTCCTCATCGCCGCGGTCTACGCCCTGCTGGCGGTAATCTACGACCCCGTCCTCAAGAAAATGCCGCTTGCAGGCAACGTGTTCGTCGCGGCCAGCATGGCCGTGCCGTTCGTCTATGGAAACATGGTGGTGTCGCAAAAGCTCGACTTGGCAATAGTCCTGCTTTCCGCCATTGCATTCGTCGCCGGAATCGGCCGCGAACTAATAATCACGCTGCGCGACGTAAAAGGCGACCGCGCAATCGGCGCAAAGACGCTCCCCATGATTCTCGGCCCGCGCCTGACAAGCCGCGTGGCGGCGTATTTTTTGCTTTCCGCGGTTGGCCTGTCGTTCGTGCCCGCCTACCTGTGGTTTTCGCCGCTACTTTTTTTGGGCCTGGCAATCACCGACCTGCTCTTCGTCAAGACCGTGGTCGAGGTCCTGCACGACCAGAAGCCCAAGACGCTGCAGAAGGCGCGCAACGCGACGCTGCTTGCAATGGCAATTGGCACGCTGGCCTTCGGGGCGCTCGCCTTCCACTAGCCCAAGCGGCCGAGAATATTCCAATTTTCCCAGGGCAAAACGCAAAGCCTTTAATTTCCGCCCGCGTTTGGCCTTTCAGAGGGGTCAGAATGTGCGACTGGTGCGGATGCCAGGCATCCAAGCCCAAGGCCAGGAAGAAATAGGTTTTTGCAGCGGCAGGTACTGCCGCCTTGCTTATCTTAGGAGGGATGGGGAAAAATGGCGATTTTCAAGTGCGGAGTGTGCGGCTACCTGTTCGACGGCAACGAGCCGCCCGAGTTCTGCCCCAAGTGCGGCGCGCCCCGCGAGCAGTTCTCGAAAATCGACGACGCGGCCGAGGTGCTCATCAAGAAGGCGCGGCGGACCAACGACATCCACGTGAAAATCGCAGGCCTGATGGAAGAGGCCGCCGGCCTGGCCGAGGAAGGCGTGCGGGAAAACCTCGACCCGCCGTGCGTGCTGCTGTTCCAGAAGTGCCTCAAGGCGTCGTGGGAAATCCGCCAGGCCACCAAGGCCGAGATTCAGGCGCACGTTGCCAAGGGAAAATGGGGCTGAAAAAATGGTTCTGCCGGGAAAAAAGTTTTGGCGCTGCACGGTGTGCGGCGACGTGCACTACGGCGCGGCCGGGCCCAAGGAGTGCCCGACCTGCCACCAGGTCGGCACCTACGTCGAAATCGACGCCGAAGAAGCCAGGAAACTGGAATTCTGAAAGGCAGTTTCAAATGATGTCGAAAGACGAGTGGCGCGCCGCGCTTGAAAAATACGCCGAAGCAAAAGGAGTCCGGCTCAATCCCGACTCCAAGCACGTTGACTTCTTGCTGGACGGCATCTTTTCCATCCAGGCGGAGACCGGGCTGAAGTACTGCCCTTGTCGCCTCCGGATGGGCGACTTTTCGCAGACCGCGGCGCTGCTGTGCCCGTGCAACTTCGAGACCCAGCAGACCTGGCTTGAGCAGTCAAGGTGCTGGTGCGGCCTCTTCACGAAAAAGTAGCGCGCTTTGCTCAGACGATTGTGAGCTTGCCGAATTTTCCGGAGGTTAGCTGGGACGTTCCCTGCCATTCGTTGACGTAGCCGTTTTCTATCTGGACCACGTTGCCGGCCTTGACCTTGTCGATGTCGTCGTTCCACAGCACGAGCTGGATGGTGCCGGACTCGTCCTTCAAAACCGCGTTTGCTACCCGCAGGCTTCTTCCGTACTTGTTGATTTCGCGCACGTCGCCTACCGAGACGATTTCGCCCTTGACGTTGACTTTCTGGTCACCGGGCTTGAGGTCTGCAATTGCCATTTTTTTCACCACCAATTTCTAAGAGGACTATTCCAACAGCGTTCAATCCTTTTAACCCTTTTCCAGAATTCAGGCGCCGGCGATTGACACCCTGTCGAACTTGAAGAACGGCACGAGGCCGCCGGTCTCGAACGAGGAAGTGCTGCACACCACGGCCTCGCGCTCATTGGAGAACGACGCTACCTTGTCGCGGAACATTTCGTACACCGAGCCGTTGACCACGGACTGCTTGACGGCGTGCATTATTTCGCCCTTTTCGACCAAAAAGCCGCTGCGGATTTCGTTGGTGAACGAGCCCGAGACCGCGTCGGCAAGCGGGTACGCCGTTCGGAGCACGAACAGGCCCTTTTTCGTGTCCTCGATCATTTCGTTAAGCGACGAGTCGCCTTCCCTGAAGACAAAATTGTTGAGGCCCGGCCCCGCGGACGAGGCGTACCAGTTCTCGACGTCGTGGCTCACCCTGCGGCCGTTGCCAGTAGGCCTCTTTCCCGCAAGAGCGGCATAGAACGCGTCCGAGAAGAATTGTTTGAACACGCCGCTTTCCACCAGGGAAAGGGGCTCGCGGTAGACTCCTTCCTGGTCGGTCGGGAAGGCGGCCGAGCCGTTTTTAGCGTCGGTTTCGTCCGTTATGAAGATGCGTTCGTCCATGATTTTCTGGCCCGGCTTGTGGATGGAGATGCCGTCCAGCCGCGCCTTTTCGGACCACACGGTGCCGTAGGTCTCGTTGAACAGGGCCGCGGTCTCCGAAGGGTGGAAGATGACGTCGTAGTCCCCCGTCTTCACCTGCTTGGCGGACAGGGCCTCTTTTGCGAGCCGCACGGTTTCGTCGGCCAGAAGGTCGAGGTCTTTCCTGGCGCAGCGGCGGAACTCGCGGCGGTTGATTACTTCCTCGCGCCGGCCGGCCTTCTTCGCGATTACGTACGGCTCTATGGTCGCGTACGTCCCCTTTCCCGAAGCCTCCAGGCCGGAAGAGTTAGCTACGGAGTATTTTATCGCGGAGTACTTGAGGCTGGTGAGCGGAATCTGCGTGTTTTTCTCGGACAGCACCTGCTTGCAAAAATACGCGAGGTCGGACACTAGCTTTTCCTCGTCGGCTTCGGCGATTTCGGCGTCCCACTCGCTGCGCCCGGTTTTTTTCCCGCCCGCGGGGAACTCGAACGCCTTGTTCTCGCGGTTGTGCGAGGCCGCAATAAGCGCGCGGCTTATGGCCTTGTCCACGCCTTCGGCGGTCCAGTCCGTGGAAAACGCGAACCCGACCTTCTTCTTGGAAAAGACGCGCAGGCCGTAGCCCGCCTCGTTGTTGACAATCGCCATGTTTTCGCGGCCGGCGTCGATGAAGCCCGACACGCTCCGAGTGGACGAGGAGAAGACTTCGGCCGCGCCGGCCTTTGCCTCGGCTTTTTCCAGGATTTTTTCAACAGAAAGATTGCCAGCCATTTTTCTCAACCCAATACGGTTTCACGCGCCGCCCACTATGATGTTGTCTATCCTGAGCGTCGGGCCGCCGCTTCCGACGTGGACGTAGTCCGCGTGGCCCTTGCCGCAACCCCCCGCGTCCATGCAAAGGTCGTTTCCTATTGCGTTTATTGCCTTGAGGCAGTCCAGCGTCGCGGTCTGGCTCGTGCTTATGTTGTACAGGCTTTCGGTTAGCTCCCCGTTCTCTATCAAGTAGCCGTCGGCGAAGAAGAGCTGGAACGAACCGCCCGCGGGGTCCTCGATTCCGGCCTTCCAGTGGTTGCACAGCACGCCCTTCTTGGTTTCCTCGACGATTTCCTCGGGCTTCCAGTCGCCGGGCTCGATGTAAGTGTTTCTCATTCTCACGTAGACGCGGCGGTTGTGGTCCTGCGCCCGCGCGTTGCCCGTAGGCTTTAGGTCGAAGAACGCCGCAGACGACCGGTCGAGCATGAACGTCTTGAAGATGCCGTCCTTGATCAGGTAGGTTTTTTTCGCCTCGACGGCCTCGTCGTCGAAGTAAATCGCGCCGTACCCGCTGCCGCCAATTCCGGAGTCCACGAGCGAAAGCCCGGTTGCGGCGACTTGTTTCCCTATTTTTCCGTTGAAATACGAGCGGTCCATCATGGCGTAGTCGCCTTCGACCGCGTGGCCCACTGCCTCGTGGGCGATGAGGCCGCTTCCGCCCCCAGAGCCGCGGAACACGACGGGCATCTGACCTACCGGAGTCTTGACCGAAGAAAGCAATTCAATCGCCCTCTTGCACACAGCTTGGCTTTTGGCGGTCCAGTCGTACTCTTTCAGGAGCTCCATTCCGCCGACTATCCCTTCCGAGCCCACGAACTGGCGCTGCTTGTCGGCCTCGCGGGCAACGGCGACCGAGTAACAGCGCGTGCGGCCCACGCGCTTGGAAACGGACGAGCCTTCGCTGGTGACGATTGCCTTGCAGGACTCGCCGGTCATCAGCACGGTCCTGGCGTCGCAAATCCGCCTGTCCGACTTGACGCAGTTGTCGTACTGCTCCTCGGCAAGCGCGAGCTTGCGGTCGATGGGCATTTTTGAAGCGTCTTGCTTCCCAAGCACCACGACGTCCTTTTCGACGACAGGCACTTCGGCCAGCACAGTGGCGCCTTTCGACTTGATTGCCTTGGCTGCCCGCAGCGCGGTTTGTGCCGCCTTGAAAACCGCCTTGGCGTTGGTGTCGGTAGTGGAGCAATAGCCCCAGTTGCCGTTCGCGAAGGCGCGGAACGCTATTCCGTGCGACTCGGCCTGCTCGGCCTTCTTCGCGCTCTTGGAAACCGCGACGAAATCCGACTCGGCCCCAAAATAGCGGCCGTCGGCGTAGCTCGCGCCCCGCATTTTTTCAAGCGCTTTTGCAAGCAGGCCCTTGATTTCGTCGGCTTCGAATTCCACAGCAAAATCTCTCGTCCGATAAAATACGTCAAGCGGGAATACTCGGAGCAAATTCTTAAAACCAACCATTGGATTGTATTTCCGGAACGTTTCAGGTGGTTTTGTGCTGGCGCCAGACTATTTGCAGAGGCAGGACAGGCTTTGCCGGAAAATCTCGGCCGCGAAAATCGACGCGGTCGTGCTCGGCGGCTCGGCCGGCGCCGACGCCAACGCCTTTTACTACTGCGGCGACGCCGCCTTCCCGTCGTTCATAATCGCCTCGGCCGGGGCCGCCGTGGCGTATTCCTCGCAGGAAAAGGATTTTTTCCCTGACGGCATCCGCGTCGAGCCCCTGTCGGCGTTCGGCACCGACCTGAGGCGCCTGCTTGCGGACAAGACAGTAAAGGCTGTTGGCGTGGACCGCCGCGCAGCGTCGGCTCCCGGGCTGCTGTTCGAACTTTCCAGGAAAAGGAAAAAGCCAGTCGACTTCACCAAGCACCTGCTGAACCTGCGGCTTGTAAAGGACGCTTACGAAATCGCCTGCATACAGCGGGCGCAGAAAACCACGCTCGAGTGCCTAGAGGAAGTATCGCGTCGGGTGCGCTGCGGCCGGGTGGCCGGCGAGAGCGAGAATTATCTGGCGGGAATCTGCGAAATGCGCGCGCGGGAGCTTGGCGCGTCATTGGACGCGTTTCCGCCGATTGTCCAAAGCGGGGCGCGCACCAGCGTGTTCCACGACGCGACCTCGAACAAGCCAGTCGGCCAGGAAGAGCTTCTTCTCGTCGACATAGGTGCGCGCTATCGGGGCTACTGCGGCGACGCCACCCGCACGTTCTACGACGGTTCCGACAAAAAAATCACGGATGCAGTAGAGGCGGTGCAGGAAGCAAAGGCGGCCGGCATCAAGAAAGCGAAAGTCGGAGCGAAGGGCAGGGCAATCGCGGACGCGGCGCTGAAGGTCTTGCGCGAGTATGGCTTCGAAAAATTCTCGTTCAGGAAAACGGGCCTGTCAATCGGCCATTTTGTCGGCCTCGAAGTGCACGACGGCCCCAGCCTTGAGAAAACCACGCTCAAGCGCGGAATGGCGTTCACGGTCGAGCCCGGCGTCTACGTGCCGGGAAAGTTCGGAGTACGATTCGAGGACGTCGTGGTATTGAAATGACCGGATGGAAAACGTCTTCCAAGCGCCCCGAAGACCGCACAGATGCCCTGCAGTACTACGAGTCCGGCGAAGGAAGAAGCCACACCGAAACTTCGGCAGTGAAAAAAATCCAGGAACAAATCACGCTCCGCGCAGTCGAATTGCTGCGGCCAAAGTTAGGCACTACAATTGCGGCCCTCAAGGCCGGGCCCACAAAACGTGGCTTGGCACTTCGAGGCTTGACGAATCTCAAGCCACGCTTTGTGCCGCAGACCTCGGCCAAGACCGCGGCGGAGTTTAGGCCTACAGTCATTCTCGACGCCGGCTGCGGCACCGGCTTTTCCCTCTCGGTTCTTTCAGAACTCGGGTTCAAAGCCAAGGGTTTCGACCTCTCCCCTCGTCTCGTCGCGCTCGCCAGAAAGAAAAAGCTGGACGCAGTCGTCGGCGACCTGCGCAAAATCCCGTTTCCCCCGGGCTCCTTCGGCGCGCTAATATCGATTTCCGCATTGCAGTGGCTGCTTTCGGAAAAATATTCCGACAAGGAAAGGGAAGAAAACGTCCGAA
>CAYVQS010000052.1:0-2412 GCA_964453195.1 Microcaldota archaeon
CCACCAAGTCCCGCTCAATCCGCGAGCTTTTGTTGCACTGCATCCACGATTACTCTTGCCGAGTCGGCCTTAGTTGTTCCGCGGCTTATTTCCCTGCCCTGCGAATCGATCACAATAGTCTTGTGCCGCCCGGAAGTATCCATCCATTCCTTTGCATTGAGCACCATGAGGTCGGCATCCGAGTCTCTTGCACTTGCCACGCCTATTCGCTTCAATTGCTCTTCAGTTTTCCCCACTTCGAGCTTGAACTTGACGAGGACCGAGCGCTTTCCACGGCCTGCGCGCTCCCAATTGCGCACGCCGTCGATGACCTTGGGCAGCGGAAGCAGATGGATGTCAAGCGAAGACTCACCAGACCTTATTTTTCCACGGACTTTTTCGGGGCCATAGTCATTGATTGCTGCCGAGTGCACGATTGCGTCGTAACGCCCTGACGAAACGTGGCGCTCCATGAGCCTAATCAATTCCTCAGGAGTTTCGAAATACTCATATCCGACTCCGAGGCCCTCGAGCTCGACGGGAACCTTGTCGCCGCCCCTGCCCTGGAGCAGCGTGACCCTGGCGCCGCGCTTGGCGGCCTCGGCCGCAATCGCCTGGCCAAGCTTCCCGCCAAAAGGATTGGAAATGTAGCGCACGTCGTCGATGTAGACGCGCGACGGCCCGGCGTTGACGAGGACTTTCTTGCCGGCCAGAGACTCGTTGTAGGCGAGAACTTGCTTGGCTTGTTCGACTATTTCCTCGGGCTCCTGCATGCGGCCCTCGCCGACGTCGCCGGAAGCCAGTTTGCCCTTAACCGGAGGAACTACCACGGCGCCGCGGCGCTTGATGGTTTCGACGTTTTCCCGCGTCGCAGGGTGCAACCACATCTTAGTATGCATTGCCGGAGCAACCAAGACTTTGTGCGGCAAAACACCCAAGTGAAGCGTATGAAGCAAGTCTCCTTCTCCGGCCTCGCCCTGGGTCTTGCCGTGCGCCAGGTTGGCAATAGTGTTGGCGGTCGCCGGAGCAATAAGAAGCAAGTCCGCCCGTTCGGCCAGGTCTATGTGGGTGCCGCGCCTGGTCCGCAGGCGCTTCAAGCCGGACAACTTGGTGCCCGCATCAAACATTTCGGAACGGACCTTGTTGCCCGAGGCAACCCTTAGAGCGACGCGAAGGGCAAGCGGAGCCAGTTTCCGGGCGCTTTCGGTCATTACGACGTGCACATCAGCGCCCTCCTGGCGCAGGCGGAGGGCGATTTCCGGGCTTTTCATAGCCGCCACGCTGCCGGTAACGCCAAGGACAACGATGCGGCCGCCAAGCGGCTTTGCGGAAACTTTTGCAGGCATTGAAATCTACAAGAACAAGTGGAAAAACAGGAATAAAAAACCCGACTAGGCCAAGGCGGCGACGGCCTTTTTGATGCGCGCCATTGCCTCGGACAGCTTTTCCCCGGAACACGCGTAGGACAGGCGGAAATGCGTCTTGGAACCGAAGTCCTCGCCCGGAACCACGCCGACTTTCGCGTGGTCGAGCAGGAAATAGGCAACGTCGGACGGAGTGAGAAAGATTTTTCCGTCGGGCGCTTTTTTTCCAAACAAGTGCGAACAATTGACCCACAAGTAGAACGCGCCTTTGGGCTCGTGGCAGGACAGGAGCGGAATTTCGGACAATAGTTTCAAGGCAAGCCCGCGCCGGGCCTTGAATTTTTTGTTCAACTCGACGTACTCTTCTTCCGGCGTGTCCAGCGCTGCCAGCGCCATGAATTGGGCGATTGAAGACGCGTTGCTCGTCGAATGCGACTGCCACGAAGACATTCTGTCGATTAGCTGCTTGGGGCCCGCGCCGTAGCCGATTCTTATGCCGGTCACGCCGTCGGACTTGGACGGGCCGTTTATAGTGAGCGTTCTTTCGTAAATGTCCGGAGCTTCTTTTTCAAGAGAGGCAATGGAAACATTTCCGCCCTCGTAGACCAGGCGGTCGTAAATCTCGTCCGAAACCACCCAGAAGTCGTTTTCCACCGCCAATTTCGCAATTGAAACCAGTTCGCAACGGGAAAAGACTGCGCCGGTGGGGTTGTTGGGAGAATTTATGACGAGAGCAACGACTCTTTTTCCGGATTTTTCAACTTCGCCAATTGCTTTTTCAACCGCAGCCGCCTTCACCTCGAAATTTTCGCTTTCCAGGCACGGGATTTCGGCGACGGTTCCGCCGCAGCCCTCGACTTGCGCGGAATAGGAAACCCACGCAGGAGTAGGAAGAAGCACGACGTCGCCAGGCGAACTTACGACCGAGCGAAAGAAAATGTCCAATACTTGCTTGGCGCCGGCCGAGACGACGACTTGGTCGGCGGAATAGGACAGGCCGTTTCTCGCGAAGGACTCCGCGGCCTTTTCCCTCAATTCCTTGAGGCCGGGAACCGGCAGGTACTTGACT
>CAYVQS010000052.1:2422-6387 GCA_964453195.1 Microcaldota archaeon
GCGGCAATTCCCGCCTCTTGAACAGGAACCGTGGCAGGAAAGTCGGATTCGCCGGTCGTCAGGGAAATGGCGCCGGAAGTGGACTTGACCTTCTTGGCGAACTCCAAAGTAGAAGACGGCTTGGGGATGCGCGGGGAAAATGAAGGCATAAGAAATCAAGCAAACCGATTGGGGGCGGCAAAACTAAAAAAGGAAACTGGAAAACTTGCAGAGAACAGAAAGCGAAAAAGAAGAGAAAGGGAGAAAAATCTCCCAGGAAAACTCAAACGTCGTATTCCATTACGGTCTGGCGGCCGTTGGCCTTGGCGCGCGCAATGGCGTGGTCGAGAATCGTCGCGATCTTCTTGTCCAGCGCGTCGGGCAAAGCGCCTGCGGTGCGGACGCCCTTCTTCTTCAGGTATTCTCCTACTTCCGACTTTACACACAAACCCATTTATGCCACCTCGAAAACGCTTAATTGCGCCAAATTTAAAAGACTGTCTGAAACGGCAAAAATCGGCCGATTCCCGCCGCCGCGCTGCCCAAGCAATAAATAGCAGCAAATGCACAGGAGAATAATAGCGAAAAAGATTATTGTCCCGGGAAAGTTGCCGGGAATCGGGGAAGGCCGGCGCGTGCTGATTTACGGCCCGCAGGGACAGGTAATCAACCGGCTGGGAAAAGGGCAGACGAGGGGCTTGGTGCTTCCGTCGGGCCTTCCGGCGAACCCGGCGAAAAGAAGGCTGCTGGACGCGCACGGAAACCCGGTTTACGACGTGCAGCACTACCTTGCTGAAAGGAAAAAAATAATTGTTCCGCAACTGTTCGTCGTCGCGCGCGACCAGTCCGCCTTTTCCGCGATGGAACAGCACTACCTCGTCGAACTGCTCAGAACGAGAACCGACTTGGAACCGGAACACCTCCGCGCAGTAATGCAGCTCGTCGACGCAGGGACAGTCCACTTCGACGCCGGCCGCGCAATGAAGGAGCAGATGAGAAGCGACCGGTTCGACGCCGAGGCCGCGGCAAGGATGAAACTCGGGGCGCTAAAGCCCCTCGAGCTAGCGAAAACCGTCCGCACTCGGCCGCGGGGAATGGAAGAACAGAAAGAGCGCCGCGAAATGGCAGAAGCCCTCGGCGGACTGCTGAACAAGAGCAGCGCCAAGGCGCCGCAGGTCAACAGCCCGTACCTTGCAGCGCTGCGCGAAGAGCTCATCCGGCGGTCGATGAGAACCAAGCTCTGGCTGCCCAGGCTGGGAATGGTGGACCTGCTGGACGTCATGCGGCCCGACTGAAAAATGCGGCTCTGCCGGATTTCAGGCCGAGGGAAACGGTTTCTCCCCGGACAAAAGCTCGGCCAGGGTTTTCTTCAAGCCGGCAATGGGAACACGCGCCTGCTTTCCCGAGTCCCGGTCCCTGACGGTGACCGTGTCCTTCGTCGCGCCCTCGAGGCATTCGTAGTCTATTGTAAGGCAGTACGGCGTGCCGATTTCGTCGTGGCGGGCATAGCGCTTGCCGATGGAACCCGATTCGTCGTACTCGCACGCGAATTCGTTTTTCAGCGAGAGAAAGACTTCGCGCGCCTTTTCCGAAAGGCCGTCCTTTTTCATGAGGGGAAAGATTGCGCATTTGACCGGCGCGACCTTCGGCGACAGGTGAAGGACGACGGACGAGCCCTTGTCGCCGGATTTTTCCTCGAACGCGTCAATCAGGAGAGTCAGGACCGTGCGCTCGACGCCGGTGGACGGCTCGATGACGAACGGCACGACTTTCTCGCCCGTCGCGGGGTCGAGCACGAACAGGTCCTTGCCCGAGAACTTGGAGTGCTGCTTCAAGTCGAAGTCCGTGCGGTTGGCAATACCCTCGAGCTCCTTCCAGCCCCAAGGATAGTTGTATTCGATGTCCCAGGTCTCGGAAGAATAGTGCGACAGTTCTGTTTCGACGTGCTGGCGCACCCTGAGGTTCTCGGGCTTGACGCCGAGGGAATAAAACCAAGCCAGGAACTCGGCAATCCAGTAGGCGTGCCATTGGGTCTTGACGATTTTCCTCTCAAGCGCCTCGCCAAGGGACATTTTTTCGTGTTCTTTCTTCTCAGCCTGGTGGGCGGAAGTGAAAAGCTGAACCTCCATCGCCTTGTGGGTAGCCGTCAAGAGAGGGCAATCATTAATCTTGTCGGGGCGGATGAAGTACTCGATTTCCATCTGGGAGAACTCGCGGCACCGGAAGACGAAGTTGCGGGGCGCGATTTCGTTCCTAAACGCCTTGCCGACCTGCGCGATTCCGAACGGCAGTTGTTTCCTGCTTGCCGCCTGGACCTGGCGGAAGTCGACGAACATCAGCTGCGCGGTCTCGGGCCGCAGATAGGCCACGGAAGAGTCGTCTGCGACGGGGCCGACGTGGGTCTTGAACATGAGGTTGAACACCCTTGCGGGAGTGAGTTCGCCCTTGCAGTTGGGGCAGTCGATTTTGTGCTGGCCGATTAGGTCCTGGACCTGGGCCATCGACAGGCCGTCGACGGAAATCTTCAGCTCCTGCTCGACCAAGTGGTCGGCGCGGAATCTCTGCCTGCACTTCTTGCAGTCGACGAGCGGGTCATTGAAAGCGTCGACGTGACCCGACGCCTTCCAGACAGTCGGGTGGGTGATGAGCGAGCCGTCGATGCCGACCACGTCGTCGCGGTCGGTGATGAACGCCTTCCACCACGAGTTTTCCACATTGCGCTTGAGCTCGGCGCCGTACGGGCCGTAGTCGAAGAAGCCGGCGAACGAGCCGTAAATCTCCGAAGTGGGAAATAGGATGCCGCGCCGCAGGCAGAGGTTGATGACCTTGTCGACTATAGTCTCGCCCTTGGAGACTTGAGACTTCCCAGAAGCTTCGCCGCTGGAAACGGCGCTTTTCTGATCCACTGAAAAACCACCTTTTGAGTGCCGGAATTGCAAAAGAGGCGCAACACAGGCCGAATAGTAGTGTTATTTATTCGCCATTTTCTTTTAAATTACCACTTATCTGACGCTTTCGCCTCTTTGGCGACCGCGGGTGAAGAGACGAAAAGAAGGTGTTGCCTAATGGTTGAACGAAGAGAATTGCTGGCCAGAGCCAAGGCCGGCGTAAAGGAACGCTACGGAGGAAAAGACCTGCTTTTGATGCAGGCCGTCCGAAGCTTGGACGACATGGACGAGGCCAAGTCCCTGCTTTTCACGCGGCTCAAGGAATGGTTCGCACTCAACTTCCCCGAGCTTGAGCTTTCCAACGAGGAGACGTTCGCGAGGATAATCGAAGAGTTCGGCGCAAAGGAAAAGTTCGACGAGAAAAAACTGGCGGAAATCGTCGGAGAGGACAAGGCCGGGCAACTCGCCGCACAGGCAAAGAAGAGTTTCGGCGCGGACCTCGCGGACGCCGACCGCGAAATCCTCAAGGGATTCGCCGGCCAGGTCGCCGACATGTACGAGACGCGCACCAAGATAGAGGAATACATCAACGAAACTGCCGGCGCCTACCTCAAGAACATTTCCACGCTCACCGACCCCGTCCTCGCCACGAGGCTCGTGACGATTACGGGCGGCCTCGAACGGCTCGCCAAGCTGCCGGCCTCGACAATCCAGGTCATCGGCGCGGAAAACGCCCTCTTCAAGCACTTGAAGACGGGTTCGCTTCCGCCCAAGCACGGCATAATCTTCAACTCGGCGTACATCAGGAGCGCGCCGTTCGAACAGCGCGGAAGAATCGCGCGTTCCCTCGCGGCAAAATTGTCTATTGCCGCCAAGGCGGACTTTTACACCGGCAACTTCATCGCCGGCAAGCTCAAGGCCGACCTGGACAAGAGAGTCAAGGCAATCCAGGACGGACCGTTCAAGAAGAAAATCGACCACTCGCCAAGCAGGGAAGAATTTTCCCGCCCGCCAGCAGGCGGGCCCAGGGAGCGGTTCGGGCCCCGCAAGCCGTTCGAAAAACGCGGCGGCTTCGGCGGCGAGAGAAAGCCCTTTGCC
>CAYVQS010000052.1:6397-7918 GCA_964453195.1 Microcaldota archaeon
ACGCCGCGAAGGCGCGCCCAGGGAAGGATTCAGAGGAAAGCCCCGCTTCGGAGAAAGGCGCGAAGGCGGCGACCGGCCCAGGGAAGGGTTCGGGGGCAAGCCGCGCTTCGGTGAAAAGCCGCGCTACGGCGGAGAACGCCGCGAAGGCGGTTCCGGAGGATTTTCCGGCCCGCGCGAGGGAGGAAAGCCGTTCAGGAAATTCGTCAAGAAGAAATGGTAGGCGCCCCGGATGAGCCGCGCAGTGCTTGCGAAAGTCGAAGAACGAGCCTTGCGGCGCCATTTTGCCGGAGGCCACGGCTTCGACCACACGCAGAGGGTGTTGAGGCTGGCTAAGAGAATCGCCGCCGACGAGAGGAAAGCGGGAAGGAAAACGGATTCGGAAGTGCTCGAGGCCGCGTGCCTGCTGCACGACGCTGCGCGGGAAATGGAAGAAACCGGCGAATGCCGGTGCCACGCCGAAAAAGGCGCCGAGCTGGCGGAAAAGATTTTGATTGAAACCGGGTTTCCAGAAGGAAAAATCGAAGCCGTCAAGCACGCGATTTGGGCGCACCGCTACAGCAAAAAAAGACTGGCGCGAAGCGCCGAGGCAAGGATTCTGCAGGACGCGGACAGGCTCGACGTGCTGGGCGCGATTGCAGTCGCCCGCACCATCGAGTTCGGCGCAAAGCGGGGACGGCCGGTCTATTCTCCTGACCTTCGACCTAAAAGGGGATACGACGGGGATTCGTCCACGGCAATCAACCACTTGAAGGAAAAGATTCTCAAGATACGGCCGGAAAAGTTCCACACGCGGCTGGCGCGCAAAATCGCGGAGAAAAGGTACGCGTTCGTGGAAAAGTTCGTGCGGGAATTCGAGGAAGAATGGCTGGGCCACAGCTGAGCCGGCAAAAAAAAGGGGGAAAGACGCACTTGGCAAGAAAGAAAACGGGACAGGCGACCACCGAGTTCCTGATTACCGTGGCCATAGTACTAATCATCGCCCTGTCCACGCTCTACGTGATCGGGGGGTTCCCGAACCTCTTCGTCAATCTAAGCGAGCAGGAAAGCCAGAAATACTGGGCCCAGGACGCGGAAATCGGATTGGAACAACCGATTTTCAAAAGCGGCTCGTCGGGAACAATCGGCGTGAGGAACCGCAAGGACTTCGACATCGTGCTGCTGAACATCTCCGACGAATACAACAACCTGATCACGCTCAACGCCTCGATGGGCTATTCGATTCCCCAGGGAGAGTCGCGCTACGCGCCGACCGACTCGTCGGGCAGGCCGTGCGACAACAAGCAGCAGGGCGAAGCGTTCGAATTCGCGCCCACGATTTTCTACTACGAACCCAGTTCGCCGGGCCTCGCGCTGCGGTACTCCGGCGCAAAGAAGCTCGTGGGAAAATGCGACACGTACGGCGGAGCGCCCACGCCGACTCCCGAACCCACGCCTACTCCGACGCCTACGCCTACTGCGACTCCCGCGCCGGACGCGGTGCCTTCGGTTTCGTTGTCGTATCCTTCGTCGGGTTTGTCGGGC
>CAYVQS010000053.1:0-7904 GCA_964453195.1 Microcaldota archaeon
CACTACGCGGACGTCGAGCTTGGCGCCGTGGTGGACCGCTTGCTCTATTGCTGCGGCGCGGAACGTGTCCGAGGCCGCGATTACTGAGGAGAAGCCGTTTTTCTTGAGGAGGCTGGCCATTTTCGCGATGGTGGTGGTCTTGCCGGCGCCGTTGGGGCCGAAGAAGACGACGATAGCGGGGCGGCCTTCGGCCTTTGCGGCCGAAAGCTTGGAGAAGTAGTCGAATTTGGGCTGTTCGAGCAGGGACTGGAGCGAGAGCGCGACTGCGGACTTTATTTCGTCCTGGACGCGGTTCTTGTCCACCTGCCTGCCGACCAGGCGCTTTTTCAGGTCCTCGACCAATGCACGCGAAGTGTCGACCGAGACGTCGCTTTCAAGCAGTGCGACTTCGAGCTCTTCGAACAGCTGCTTGGTTTCGGCCTCGGAAATCGTGACCTTGGAGGTGAAGATGCTCTTGAACTGCGAAACGAGCCCAAGCGACGGCGAAAGCTTTCTTTGCTTGGACTCGTCCTCGACGTAGACGAGCTTGGGCATTTCGATTTGGCGCGGGGCCTGCGGCGCCTGGGCCGGTTTTTTCTGCTCTTCGACCTCGGCTTTTTCGAACGCCTCTTCGATGTCGGTGACTTCGCGCACGACCTTGCTGATTCCCGCCTCGGTCGGCGAAGGCACGGATTTTTGGACAGGCTGTTCCTGGCGCTCGGGGCGTGAAAAGATTTTTTCAACCGACTTTGGTACGGGCGCGGAAACCGCGGGCTTGGGCTGCGGCTTCGGAGCCTCTGCTTGTTTTGGTGTTTCGAATGGAACGGTTGCTTCTGCAGGTTTGGGAAACTGCGCGGGGGTGGGTTCGGCGGGTTTCGAATCTTTGGGCTTTTGCTCTTCGGCGGGTTGGAACGCGGGCTTTGCTGGCTCCGCGCTTGGAGCGGGGCGGGGCTGCGCGTCAACTGCTGGCTCGGGAAAATGAATTGCGGGTTCGGTCGGCGCTTGGGCCTCGCGTTGCTCCGGCAGTGCAGGTTGCGGCGGAAGGCGCGGCTGAATGTCTGTGGTTTTTTCGGGAGCCGCGGGCTCGGCGGGCTTGGATTCTTCCTTGCCGGTGATTGCCGCGACGAAGGAGCCTAGTTTTTTCTTGAGGAGGTCGAACATTTTTACCAGCCGTAGTGCCTAACTTTCGTCTTGGCCGAATTTTGCGGCACAAACGCAGTGCCTTGCTTGCGGGATTATTGCCGGGACTGGGCTTCGGCGATTTTTCTCTGCGCGACCTGGTTTAGGGCCTGCATTCTTTGCGAGATTTGGGAGAACGCCTTTTCCATTTCCGACATGTTCTGCGAGACTTTTTTCTTGCGCTCTTCAAGCAGCGCGACGGCTTCGGCAACCGGCTTTTCCACCATTACGCGGCCGCCGACGTCGACAAGCGCCTTTGAGGAGTCGGCGATTTTCACTTTCACCATGGTGTCGGCGCCGATTGGGAACCAGGTCTCTTCCTTTACTCCGCCGAGGCCCTTGAGTGCCTGGATCGTGGCCTCTGTTTCGCCGAAGGCGTACTGGAGCTTGGACATCTGTTCCTGGACCTGCTTGGCCTGGGCCTGGAGAGCGTTCATTTCGTAAGCGAGCCTGTCGAGCTCGGCGTCTTCCTGCATTTCAAACCACCTTTTTGACAATTTGGATAATTGGAAACTGCCTTGAACCAGATATGGCGAGAAAACTTATTATTCTGGACTGAAGAAGAGCCTATTAGCGAACGAAATTTGGTGATTAAAAATAGCCAGCCGAGCATGGTGGACTCTGCCGCGCCTGCCGCCGCAAAACGGAGCTTTCCCGCATTTTCCCGAAGCCGAGCACCGCCGGATGCTGGGGCGGGGAATGCTGAAAATCGCTGAATTCATCAAGGAAAACGGAATAGACACAGTAATCTCCGACAACAGGGTAATCGTCGCCCCGCTGCTGAAGCACATATGGAACGAACGATTTCCGGACACCGATGTACCGCAGATAATCGACGCCGATGAATTTGCATCCAAGGTTTTGCAGGATGGCTGCGGCATAGAAGTCACTCTTTCCTCGGCGGGAACGGGGAAAGGCGCGAAAACGGAACCGCTGATACAATCTAGAATCGCACGGGGTTACCACACAGTTTACCCGGAGTTTATAGGCGGGGACCATGTTCAAGCAGAGCTTAAGCAGCTTTTGGCAGAATCGCCGCCTGGAAAAAAAGTAATGGTGCTTATCAACGACGACGCTGAAGGAAGGCTCGACCCCATGTTGCGCCACGTAAAGGCCGCTCTTGGAGAAACAAAACAGGCACTGTATACCGGCGTCCTTCTCCATACGCACACTTACACTCGCTTCAAGCCAAACGTTCGCGGCGGAATCTGGAACCGCTTCCGAAAAAGGGCCCCCCTAAGCAAGGACTACTCTAACTACCTGCATGCGCACCTGATAGACTTTTCAGACTTGTGCGGGGGAATTAGGCCGGATACGCTGAGCAAGGCAGAACGACAAGCGGTAGAGGCCGAAATGACTTCGATAAACGAACAGCTGCAGAGAATTGCTCACGAAACAATTCATCCCCCGAAGCCGACAATCAGAAGCAGGCTGCGCGAAAGCTACTTTGGACGCTGATGCGAAAAAAATCAGCCGAACAGGGACTCGTAGATTCTCTGCGTCTCGAAGCCGGACGACAGGTCGCCTATCAGGCCGCCCTTGGAGTTCGCGACCACGCCCATGGCGTTGAACGGCGTGCCCATGTTGCAGCTTCCCACGTCGCCGGGGACGCCGAAGAACTTGCAGAGCTTTTTCAGCTCGATTTCCGGCGTCTCGTTGTAGGCAAGCAAGCCGCGGTTGGTGACCACGCTGATCGAGCCCACGGTCGGGATTTTTGACAAGAGGCGCTCCTGGGAAACTTCGACTCCCAGGCAGTCTGCGATTGCCCGCGCGGTGTGGGCGGGAAAATTGGGGTTGAGCAGCGCGGCCTTGTCGTTGCACAGCACGTTGTTGCCCACGGCCTGGAGCTCGTGGACGAGGCAGACGTTGAGGCCGAGCTTCTTCACCGCGGCCACGTCCTGCTTTTCCGAGAACGACGGCATGACCACGCCGTTGGAGTTCATTGAGCAGAAGATTCCGACGAGGTCGGACTGGTTGACGAACAGGGGTGTGGCGGGGACCTCGAGCGCCTCCTCCACAACGGCGACGTGCCGGGGGGAAAAGTTGCGGGGCACGAGCGCGTGCTTGTCGCTGCATTTGAGGAACAGGCCCACGAACGGGTTCTTATTGAAAGAGGTTTTCTGGAGGGGCATTCGGAAAGCACTTTAAACGGGAAAAAAGCGGGAAAAGAAAAAGGTATCGGGAAAAAGAGGACTAGGCCGAAAGCTCGGCCAGTACCATGCCTTCCTTGTCGCGCGAGGCCTTGATTTTCAGGCTCTTGGGCGGCCTGCGGCTTCCGCGGGCGTTGATGGCCTCGTTGGCCTGGGGCGCGATGAACACGGCGGACGGATGTGCCTTCATGTGGCGGGAGACGAATGCCCTAAGCAGGCCGACGGCGTACGACGCGCGCTTGTTCTCGGGCTTCTTGTAGGCCTTGGAAAGCGGAACGGTGTAGAGGCGCTCTTCGGTTATTTCGCGCTTCTTCTCGGCAAGCGCCGCGGCCTCTTTTTCGGCCTTCTTTTCCGCCTCTGACTTTTCAGCGGGCTTTGCTGCCCCGGCTTCCGCTTTGGCTGCGGGCTGGGCCGCCTCGGCCGGCTTTTCGACGACCTTGGGGGCGGGAGCGACGTATTTCTGGTCGAACTTCTGCTCCTTGGCCTGCGCCTTGTGCGCGAGTTCCTTGTGCTTCTGGAAAACTTCGTCTTCTGGCATTGAAAATCACCTTATTTCTTGGACTTGGCTTTCGCCTTTGCTTTTGCAGACGAGGCGCCCGCCTTCCTCAGCAGGTCCTTCATGTCGAGCTTCTGGTGGCGCCAGCTGCGCCTGTCCGGGTTCCGGCTAAGGCGGCGGTTGGTCTTTGCAACCACGAAGATGGGGACGCGGCGGTTCTTGTCCGCGGCCTTTGCAAGTATTTTCTTTTCTGCAACGGTCTTGTTGGAGCCCATTTCAAATCAACCTCATTTCCTGACTATCCTGGTTTCGCGCCGCTTCTGCGAAATCACCTGCGACGCAACCTGCTTGACCATTTCCTCGGACACCAATCCCCTCAGTCTGCCGTTGCGATACGAATAGATTATCGCCTGCGCAGCCTGGAGATAGGTTTCCGGGCTTGAAAGCTTTATGTTCATCATTCTTTCGAACGCGGCCGGCTCAAGCAGCGACCCAAGCAGGCTCTTGAGTTCCTGCTCCGCCGCCTGCGCCCTCTGCATTTCGGAGACCCTCTTGCGGTACGCCTCCTGCATTTCGGGCGAAACTTCGGCCATCTTTTTCACTCTTTTGCCAGCAGCTTCTTTTGTCGAGAACTTCGGACAAGCACAGCTTGGACTTTCGTCCTTTCTATGCCTTGGCCGCCTTGTCGAGCACGGAGTGGCCCGCGGGCGCGATTACGCGGCCGCCCTTTTCGGACTTGGCGACGTATCCCGCTGCCTCGAGCTGCTGCAGCGCGACGCGAAGCACCTTGCCGCCGCCCTTGGCGTGGTGCGCCCGGGCGCGCGTGTGCTCCTTCTTTCCGCCGTACTTGTGGCGCAGCCTCTGGACCCCGACCGGGCCGCGCAGCGCCACCGTCCTGAGGACTGCGGCGACGCGGGAATACCAAAGGTCGGGGGACTCGGGAAGGCGGTCGTTGTTGATGCCGGCCTTTACCGTGCCGTACCAGGCCGGGGGCTTGAATTTCTCGTTTTTCTTCAGTTCCGCTGCGACGGCCTTGATGACGGCGTCGGCGGGCATGTTCAGTTCAGAGGACAAAGCAAATCCACCTCGTTAGGATTGGTTGTTGCAGAAAGCGAACTTTTTGACGCAAAAATCCAGGTTCGCTCCATGGCCTGGAAACTTGGCTTTGACCGCTCGGCTTTGCGCTTTTGGCGCAGGCCACGCAATGTTCGCCCTTCCAACGGGTCAAAGTCCAAGTTGGAAACGCGGAAACTCATTAGCGCCATCCTCCACCTTGCCGGGAGAGAAGACGGCGTTATTAGTAATCCACAAACGAGTTTAAAAGACTGGCGGACGGGGGCTCAAGCAGCGCTTTTTCCGCGCTTTTGGCCTTTCGCGGCAACCGTGCGCGAGCCGCCGCACGCCGTGCACACCCACTTGACCGAGCCGCGGATTGTCCGCGACTTGACGGTCCTGCCGTGGATGAAGGGCGCGTTGCACTCCTTGCAGAACAGCCTGTTGCCCAGGCGGATTCTGTGCCGCATCGCGATTTTGCGGGCGAGCTGCACGTAGCGCCTGGAAAGCGCCGGAGCCTGCACCCATTTTTGGCGCGCCAAGCCCAGCAAATAGTCTATTCGCCCCTTGGCAACCTTGGAAAGGTCGACGGTGGGGTGTTTGGCGTTTTTCAAGCAAACCAGCCTAGTCCTTTTCCTGGCCGGCAGAGTAGGCGGACAGGACGTCGGCGACCACGGTCCAGGCGCACAGCTCGTGCGGCGAAACGCTGATTTTGACGAACTCTTCCAGCGCCTTTTCGTCGGAAAAGCCGCCGTGGGGAAAGCCGCCGATTACCGCGACCGTGTTGGGAAAAGCCGAGAGGCTGGCGGAAAGTTCCTTGAAGCCCTGGTGTTTGCCGAGGGGGTCGAAGACCACGACCTGGGCGTTTGCGCCTGCGGCCTCCCTGGCAAGGCCGATTACTTGCGAGAGCGTAACGCCGTCGCGGATTTCCATCAGGACCTTGCCGTTGGCCTCGAGCTTTTTCTTGGAGAAGAGGTCCTGGAACACTCCGCAGAAGCGGTGGTAGACTCGCGGCAACCGGACTTCGGGGTCGACGAGGACGAGCTTGTCGTTGCGCGTGTGGATGAAAAACCGCAAAAGCTTGTCCTTGTTCAGCGGATGGTCGAGGCCCAAAAGGAGGCAGAACTGGGCAATGTCGGGCCTTCCCCGCTTCTTCTCGTCTGCCATGCCCTGCATGGCGGAAGAATGGCGCGACGCGTCAAGAAGCAGAAACTCTACAGGCTTGCCGGTCTTGCGCGCCTCGGCAACGATTGCCGGATTATTGGCAAGCTCCTTGGGAACGGTTTCCAGCGCGGTTTCTGCCAAAACAATTGAAAGCATCGTCAATCCCTCGCTCCAAAACAAGATGCAACTGCTCTGCGCAGGGATTCTGCAGTATACCTTAGGCCGGCTTGCCTGGCAATCGAACCGCGGTAGTGCATTCTCAAATCACGCAATACTCTCTCTTCCCGGTCCAATCCTTGAAACTCGGAAAACGCATAATTGCTTCTGGCGTGACATACCAGGCAGCGCCGGGAAGGAATCTCGCCTGCAGCGTCCGAACGAACCGAAGTCATTTTGAAGTGGTAGAGCCCTTTTGTCTTGGTGGGCGTGGCCGTATGCACACCCCGGCAGTCCGGGCAGTGGAAAACGAGAACGCCCGATTTTTTTGCGGCTGGCAAGTTGCATTCCTCTAAAGGGGCCTTTCCGAACGTGCCTGAAAAGGTAAAGGGAACGCGGCGCTATTTAATGGCTTGCAAAACCAGCTGGCGGTTTTTGCCAGGCGCGGGAAAACTATTCTTCGGGCTTCTTCCTCATCGAAATTTTGAGGGAGATGAGGACCAAGTCGAAGGCGCGGGCGAGTTCGCCGATTTCGTCGTCGCGGTCCTTGCCGGGAACGCGGACGTCGTTTTTGCCCCGGCTAATCGAGCCGATGGCCCGTGTTAGGCCCACAAGTGGCTCGGTAATGCTCTTGTAGACATAGAACGCGCCGGCGAAAGAGGCAACTAGGCCAATGAAGAAGACGGAGACTATCGTCTGGAGATTGGCGGCCTCGGCTGTCGCGGCAATGTCGGAAACGTCCTCGAAAAACACTACTACGCCGATTCTCTTTCCGGCAACGTCGCGCAGGGGAATGCCGCCGCACTGGACCACGCCGGCCCCTTCCCTAAACCGGCCGAAGACTACTGGCGAGTCGCCCACCTTGGCCAGCTGGCCTGGCGAATAGCACGCCCTGCGTTCGGGGTTCTGGAAAGACAGCGCGTCTTCCAATGGAACGGTGGCGCCCGCCAGCACGAAGTTGTCCAGCGCGTCCCAGTCCGCTTGCTGGCCGTAAAAGGCGCGGGACTCTTCCCAGGCCCTGCGGTTCAAGAGAGACTTGTCAACCAGGACCAGCGCGTCAATCCCGTATTTCTTGAACTCGGGAAGGATTGAATCGAGCGAAACCGCGATTTCAACCGCCCCGACCATTTTGCCCCTGTAATAAAACGGGGTAACGATGCGGGGAAGCAGCAGCGAAAGCACGCCGATTGAAAGGCCACGGGCACGGAACTGGGTGGCGTTGACTTTTTGGAAGACCTCGCTTGCCGGCATATTGAACTTGTCGGGCCGGTGCACTAGGAGGAAAAACGAGCCGTTCGAGTCTATAAACGACAGTTGGAAAAGGCCGAACAACTGCTGGTACTGCCGGAAATAAGGCAAGGAGTTGTCGTAAAGCAGGGACCGGTTGTGCTGAACGAACGCGCCGACTATTTCCTCGTCCTGAAGCAGCGGGCCTATGGGCGCGTCGAAGTTCGGCGGAACCTCGGAAATTACCTTGGAAAACAGGAGCTGCTTCTCGAAAAGCCGCAGGGAAAACGCGCGTTCGTCGGCAACGGTTTGGGCGTCGCGGGCAAACGAATACCCTGCCAGCGCAAGGGCCATCGAAACCACAAGGAACGCGGAGAAAATCACTATCGCCACGCCCTTGAACGCGCCAACTATGCTCCATCACCAGAAAAAAAAAAACACGCAACCCCTAATATTAAATATTCGGGAAAACTCCGGGAAATTGTATAATTTTTGAAAAA
>CAYVQS010000054.1:0-7888 GCA_964453195.1 Microcaldota archaeon
GAGTCGAGGCCCATCATCTTGCGCATTTCTTCGACCGAGTTGTTGGCCGCGGCCAGTTCCTTGTAGGTCGGAAAATCGACTCCCATGTAGCACGGCGCGATTACCGGCGGGCACGACACGAGGAGGTGCACTTCCTTGGCGCCGGTTCTGCGAACCAAATCCACCAAGCGGGTCATTGTCGTTCCGCGCACTACCGAATCGTCTACAAGTGCCACTTTCTTTCCTTGGATGAGTGCCTTGATTGGGTTGAGTTTCAGCCTTACGGCGCTTTGCCTGCCCTTGACGCCCGGCGTGATGAATGTCCTGTGAACGTAGCGGTTCTTGTTCAGCGCCTCTACAAGCGGGATTCCCGAGGCCTGGGCGTACCCGGCCGCCGAGCTGCGGCCCGAGTCCGGAATCGGAATCACCATGTCGACGTTGAGTTTGTATTTTTTAGCAAGCGCCTCGCCTAGCTTCTGGCGCACTTCGTAGACGTTCTTTCCCTCGATTACCGAGTCGCGGCGTGCGAAATAGACGTACTCGAACATGCAGTGCGCGTGCCTGCCGCCGGCGCAGGCTTTTCTCGACTCCATTCCCGTCTTGCCGCTGGAAAGCAGGATTACTTCGCCCGGCTCGACTTCGCGCAACAATTCGGCGTCAAGCGCGTCGAGTGCGCAGGATTCGCTCGAGACTATGTATGCGCCGTCCTTTTTCCCAAGGCACAGGGGCTTGAACCCGTGGGGATCGCGGCAGGCGATGATTTTTCCTCGGTCTGTGAGGATGACTATGGCGTAGGCGCCAATCAGCTTCGCCATCACGTTCTTCATGGCGTCGAACAGCGGCTTTTTCTCCGCCAGTTCGTCGGCGAACAGGTGGGCGATTGCCTCGGTGTCGGTAGTTGACGTGAAGACGTGGCCCTTGGTTTCCAGGCTCTCTTTCAGCGCTTCGAAGTTGACTATGTTTCCGTTGAATGCCACGGCGATTCCCATCTTGGGCGCCTTGAAGTAAAGCGGCTGGGCGTTTTCGAAAAGCGACGAACCCGTGGTCGAATAGCGCACGTGGCCGATTCCGCTTTTTCCCAGCAGGTATTGCAGGTTCTTCTGGGAAAAGACTTCTCCGACCAGGCCCATGCCGCGGTGGAGCCGGATTTCGGTGCCGTCGAACGTGGCTATGCCGGCGCTTTCCTGGCCTCGGTGCTGCAGCGCCACCAGGCCGGAATAAACCGTGGTGGCGACGTGGTAGTCGGCCAGGCAGCCGAACACGCCGCATTTTTCCTTTTTACCTTGCATTCTAGTCAGCTCGAGTTGGAAAAACTATTGTCTAGCCTCAGCCTTTTAACTGTTCGTCGGCGTCCTCGATTTTTTTCCTGGCCGCCGCCAGGTAGTCCGCTATTTTGCCTTGCAGGCCCGTGTCGGCCACGGCCAGTATCCTGACTGCGTGCAGCGCCGCGTTCTCGGCCTTCAATACGGTGGCGTGCGCCACTCCCGTAGGCATCCTGAGAGAAGAATACAGGTCGTCGCCCTTGTCGGTGGGGCACGTGACCACGGGCAGGAAAGTGTTGGCCGCGGCCATTCCCGAAAGCGCGTTGGACAGGCCGACTACCGCGACGAGCACGAGGGGCTGCGTTTTCGACTCGTCTTCGTATTCCTTGAGCAGTTCCAGGACTTTCTGCGGCGTGCGGTGCGCAGACGCCACCCGCAGCTCGCACTTGACCCCGAACTTCTGCGCGGTCTGCCTGACAAGGTCCCCGGTTTCCTCGTCGGACGCCGAGCCCATGAGAATGACTATTTTTCCGGCCATAGCAATCCACTCCTCCTAACAACAATCCAGTTTTTTCCCGGCTATTTTCTCGTATGCCTCGAGGTATTTTTCGCTCGTCCTTTCCACGACTTCCCGCGGCAGCGGCGGCGCGGGCGGCTCCTTGTTCCATCCGCTTTGCTCGAGCCAGTCGCGGACGAACTGCTTGTCGTACGACGGCGGGCTAATGCCTTCCTTGTACGAGTCCGCTGGCCAGAACCGCGACGAGTCCGGAGTCAGCGCCTCGTCAATCAGGATTATCGTGCCGTCGGGCCGCAGTCCGAACTCGAACTTGGTGTCGGCGACAATAATTCCCTTTTTCGCGCAAAAGTCGCGGGCGAACGAGTAGAGCTCTATCGACGCGCGCCTGATTTTATCGAAAGTATCGTTTCCGCCGACTATCTTTGCGCCCTTGTCGGCGTCCACCGGCATGTCGTGCCCGGCCTCGGCCTTGGTCGTGGGCGTGAAAATCGGTTCTTTCAATTTCGCGGCCTGCTTGAGCCCAGTCGGCAATTTGATTCCGCAGATCGAGCCCTTTTCCTGGTATTCTTTCCAGCCGCCGCCGACCACGTAGCCGCGCACGACGCACTCAAGCGGCACAAGCCGGGTCTTTTCCACCAGCATGCTCCTGCCCCGCAGCTGCCCGAGACCGTCGAACGGCGCCGGGTAGTTGACCAGGTCGCTGGAAACGAAGTGGTTTTCGATTATGTGCCGGGTCTTTTCGAACCAGAACTCGGACAACGACGAGAGCACGCAGCCCTTCTTCGGGATGCCGTTGGGAAAAACGACGTCGAAGGCCGAGAGCCTGTCGGTCGCGACTATGAGCAGCTTGTCCCCAAGCTCGTAGACTTCCCTGACCTTGCCGGTCTTCCACGGCCTCTGCCCGGTTTGTTTTTCGACGAACTTGGAGTCCAGCAGCGGTTCGGTCATTTCAAGCACCTATTTCAAGAACCCGTCGAGCTCGATTATCGCGTCGCGGTCGGGCCCAACTGAAACTGAAATCACGGGCACGCCGACGAGCTGTTCGAGCCGGCGCACGTATTTCTTCGCGTTCTGCGGCAGCGCCTCGAAGCCCTTCTTGGTCACGGCCATCCATTCGTCGCGCGTGAGGTTCTCGAAGCCCTCAAGCGTCTCGTACACGGGCTTGGCCGAAGCCAGGTCCTTCTGGAGGAAGGGCGCGTTTTCCGACAGTTTTCCGCCGGCCTCGTAGCCCACGCACACCTGGAGCTCGGGCAGTCCGCCGAGGACGTCGAGCTTGGTGACGTGGAGGCCGGTGAACCCGTTGAGCGAGTGCGCGTAGCGCAGCAGGGGAACGTCGAGCCATCCGGTGCGCCGCGGCCTTCCCGTGGTGGTGCCGAACTCGCCCCCTTTTTCCCGTATGTGCCTTCCGGTGTCGTCCAGAAGCTCGGTGGGGAACGGCCCCTCGCCGACCCTTGTGGTATAGGCCTTGACAATGGCCTCGACCCTTGTAATCGACGACGCGGGCGTGCCTATGCCTGTGCACGCCGCGCCCGCAATTGGGTGCGACGACGTCACGAACGGATAAGTGCCAAAGTCGTTGTCGAGCAGTGTTCCTTGCGCGCCTTCGAACAGCACGCGCTTTCCTGCGGAAACGGCGGAGTTGACTTCGCTTGACGCGTCGCACAGGTATTTCGCGAACATCCGCGACAGGACCGCGTATTCCTGCACCACGCTCTCGGAAGAAAAGCGGATTTCAGAGTCGGAAACCCCTAGCGCGCGGGCAATTGAAATCTTTTCCTCGCAAAGCTTCCTTATCTTGCCTTTCATCTGGGCTTCGTCCAGGAAGTCTTCGAACCTGATTCCGCGTCTTCCTGCGCGGTCCTCGTACGCCGGGCCGATTCCCCGCCCCGTGGTGCCGATTTTCCGCCCCGCGCCTTCGGCGCGCGCCTCTCCGATGGAGTCAAGCAGGTTGTGCCACGGCATTATGACCTGGCACCGCGCGTCGATTCCAAGCACTTTTTCGTCGACCTTGACGCCGCCCTTTTCCAAGTCAAGGAGCTCTTTCATAAGGTCGCGCGGGTCGACCACTACCCCGGCGCCGACGAGCGAGCGCTTGCCGCGCACGACTCCGCTTGGAAGCGTATGGAGCTTGAATTTCTTCTCGCCGACTACCACGGTGTGGCCGGCGTTGTTGCCGCCTTGGTACCTGACGACCAGGTCCACCCGTTCCGACAGTACGTCGACAATCTTGCCTTTGCCTTCGTCGCCCCATTGCGAGCCGACGATGACGAGGCCAGTAGCGGATTGTTTTTGGGCTTGAATTTCTGCTTGTTTCTTGGCAAGTCCCCCGGCAACATTTTTAGCGGGAGTGTTCTTCGGGCGGGCTTTGGCCGCAATTGCCTTCGGTTTGGGTTTTGTTTTTTTGTTCGCCATGTCAAGTCACTATCTTTTCCAGCTTTCCCGCTTTTCTTGCAAGTACGACTTCGCGCGCCAGGCGCCTTCCCGCGGAGAACGACTCTCCCCGAAGATATCCCGAATACGGAGTGAACCTTACTCCCGGAGAACCGGGCATCCGCATCGAAACGTCGAAGATGACCGCTTCCTTTTTGGGCGGCCCCGGCAATATTGCGCCCTGAAGCGCAAACGGCCCGATGATTCCCGGAGGATACTCTTTCTTCGCAGTTGCGACGAATTTTTCCCCCAAATCATAAATGTGCTCCAGCATAGATTCTAGGACTGTAACGGCAATGTGGCCGGCTTCCTCGAACTTGGGCTGGACGTGCTTGAGGGCCTCGATTTGCACGTCGGCGGGCATCCGCATTATGCCGTCCAAATTGGTCTGGCGCCGCGTGTCGGTGCCCAGTAGCTCAAGTTCCCCGGTCACGGGCGAGTGGAAATAGTTGAAGTTGACCTGGGTTCCGGCCACGAACTCTTCGATGACCGCCGAGTCGAGGGACTCCTGCGTGATTTTGCCGGCCTTGACCATTTTCCCGCCAACTTCGCGGAATTCTTTCTCGTTGGAGCAGAAGAAGAATGCCCTTTCAAATTTCCTCTCCTTCTCGCTTGCCTTCACTATGACCAGCCGGTCGATGTCGCCCGGCGCCTTGAATTGGACCGGCATCCTGATTCCCGCCTTCCTCAGCAAGTCATATTGATTATTTTTGCTCGTCCGCTCCTCGGCCCGAAGCATGTCGCGGCTTCCAAGCACAGGCACCTCGAACTTGTTCTCGATTGAGTCATAATCAAAATCGAGGTAGACCTGGAACGAGCGGTGCGGCACGAAAAGGGCGTTGCGCTCGCGGAGTTTCTGCTGAAACTCTGGTTTCAACACGTCCTTGAACCTGTCGACGACCAAAACTTCGTCCACGCACCCGACGCTTTCCCCTGCGGCGTTCTTGCGTTTTCCGAAGTATTGCTTGTAAGTCTTTTCGCGCCCTTTTTCGCAGACCGCGACGAACTTCAGGCCTTCTTCGCGTGCCCCGGCGGCGAGGTCGAGAGCCGAGTGCGAGCCGAGGGCGCAGATGGCGAGGGCGTCCTGGTCGTAGGACGAGACTATTTTCGCTATTTTTCCGTGGTCCATTTTCCAAATCATCTCAGTCGATTGCCTGGTCGAGCCTGCCTTCTGCAAGCGCGTTCTTGATTTCGCGCGCAATCCTCCTGCCGGTGCTCATGGGCTCGGAGTACTTGAGGTAGGAGTAGGGGGAGCCGTCGATGAACAGGTTGGTTCCGGCTACTATCCTGGCGGACAGCTCGATGACGTAGATTTGCTGGTCGGGAGTGATTACGGTCTCGATGCAGAACGGGCCGAAAAGCCCCTTGCCGCCAATGAGCTTTTTCGACGTCTCGACGAGCCTTTCGCCCATTTCGAAAGCCCGGGACATCAAGGACTCGCGCAGCACGAGGGGGATGTTGCCGACGACTGTATAAGATGGTTCGATTCCGCCCATTCCCTTCTGCGAGTGCGACGGGATGCGGCCGAGGGCGTCGACGTTGGACTCGTAGCGCTTGTCCATGCTCATTATCTCCAGCTCGCCGGTCAGGGGCGACTGGAAGTAGTGGATGTAGAACGGGACCCCGATGATGTATTCCTGGAGCGTGAGGTGGGGCTTGCCTTTCCAGTGGTCTTTCTGCTTGTAGAACTCTTCCTTGTCCTTGCAGAACAAATACCCCTTGCCGCCGAGGGCGCCGGGGAACTTGACTATGATGGGCCGGTCGATTTCCTCGGCGTCGGTGAACTGCTTGGGCACGAGGAGCCCGGCCTGCTTCATCCAGTCGCGCTGCATGTCGCGGTCGGATTCCCAGTCCAGCACCTTCTTGTTGCCGAAGTACATTGTCTTCATCTTCTTGTTCTCTTCAAGCGACAGGTAGGCGACGAACGAGCCGTGGGGCACGACGACTACGTTCTGCTTGGACATGCGCTCGTCGATTTTCGGGAAATCCTTCCAGTCGGAGATGGTGATGATTTCGTCCGCGACCTTGTAGGCGCGGTAGAGCTTCTCGTTGCTTGGCGTGCACACGCACAGCGTCTTGAAGCCCTCGTCCTTGGCGCCCTTGAGGATCTGCAGCGCGGAATGGCTGCCCAGGGTCGCGATGGTGACGTCCTTTTGCGAAAGTTTCATGTGATTTTTCAGCTCCTTTTGTGAATCAGAATATTTCCTGTTTTCCGCGCTTTTCGTAGTCCTTCGCCGCCTGTTCCGCCCCGGCCGCGATTTTCTTCGCTACCGCCGCGGCCCGTCCGACGTGGGTCTTGGCATCGAGCAGGCCGGGAATTTCCCCTGCCGGCACCTTGTCGGTTATTCTCCTGTCCTTTGCAAGCAGTTCGTCAAGCGGGTTCTTTTTTCCCGCCTTGACGTCTAGCCAGGCCTTCATCGAGGATTCGCGGATGGCCTCGTGCAGTTCCTGGCGGTTTCCGCCCCGCTTGGCCGCGGTCATCAAAACCGCCTCGGTCCCGGCGAACGGGCCGTAGGTTTCGAGGTTGGCTTCGACCTGCTGTAGGTTCACCTGCAATCCCGAAAGCACCTTGTCCATTAGCCGCAGGGACTCGTCGAGCGCGAGGAACATTTCGGGAATCCAGATTCTCCGGTTCGCGGAGTCGTCGAGCGTCCGTTCCAGAAGCGAGTTGGCGGCGTTGTCCCACGCCGTCTTGGGGTAATTGGAAACCAGCCGCGTCAACGAGCATATTCTTTCGCACGTGATTGGATTTCTCTTGAACGGCATTGCCGACGAGCCGACCTGCTTTTCGCCGAAGGGCTCGGACAGCTCGCCGAACGCCGGGCTCTGCAAAACGCGGATGTCGAACGCGATTTTGTGCAGCGTCTGCGCAACCGTCGCCAAGACGACTGAAAGCGTGTATTCCTGCTTTCTCGGCAGAGTCTGGGTCGCGGCGTCGAACGCGGTTAGTTCGAGTTCTTTCATGAACTCCTGTTCCAGCTGTTCCGGCGTAACCTTGGCGCCTTCCAGGAGCTTGGCGTAGCTTGCGCCGGTTCCGACCGCGCCCTTGAGGCCCTTGCCCTTGATGGAGGCGCGCATCCACTTGACCTGTTCCAGGTCTTCAAGCAGGTCCTGCTGCCAGTTGGCAAAGCGGTAGCCGATGGTCGTGGGCTCGGCGGGCTGCAAATGCGTGAATGCCATGCAGGGCGTGGAGGAATATTGGATGATTTTCTGGTTGAGAGAGGAAATGACTGCCGCCAGCTGCTGTTCAATCAGGAAAAGCGCCTGCTTCTGCCTCATTGCTTCGGCGTTGTCCTCGACGTCCATGCTGGTGGCGCCCAGGTGGATCTTTCCCCCGGCCTTGGGGCACTGGCTTGCATAGACCTTGACTTCGGCCATCAGGTCGTGCCGGATTTCCTTCTCGATTTGAAGCGCTTTTGCGATGTCTATGTTGCCGGCGTTCTTCTCAAGCTCGGCAACCTCTTCCTTGGAAACCAGGCCGGCTTTGGACTCGGCTTTTGCCAAGGCAACCCAGCACTTTCGCCACAAGAGTCTGGTCTTGTGCTCGGAAAACAGGGCGCGCATGCCTATAGAGCCATAGCGCCACGAAAAAGGAGAAAGATAGGAGTCGAAACCCGTTTCCATAATTCCCAAAACCCACCTTGCGGCTTCGCGCCAATCGCGCCTGCCTGGGAAGTACGTAGCCCAGAGCGGCTCGCTC
>CAYVQS010000055.1:0-7688 GCA_964453195.1 Microcaldota archaeon
CACCTGGAGCATCCTCTGCTCGTCCGCCCTGACCCTGGGAAGCGTTCTGGGCGCGGTTGCCTGCAGGGTTATCCCCTTCTTCCTCGCGGCGTTCTGGTAGTCAAAGACTACCTGCCGGACAAGCCGGTCCATGCGCACTTTCTGGAAGTTGAACTTCATCTTCTGCGACTGTATCTTGGAAATCGTGGTGAGGTCGTCGATGAGGCCTGACAGCCGGTCGGCGTTCCTCAGCATTATGCCGAAGCTCTGTTCCTGCCGGGGCGTTATCTTGCCGTAGGCGCCGTCGAGCCAGAGCTGGGCCTGCATCTTGATGGGCGTAATCGGCGTCTTCAGCTCGTGGGTGGTGATGTTGAGGAACTCGTCCTTCATGGCGTCCACGGACTTTAGTTCCTTGTTGACCCTGTTTAGGTCGCTTATCATGTTCATGAGCGCGGCCTCGGCGTTGGAGAGCTTTTTCACGTTCTCGTCGATTTCCCGCGTGCGCTCCTCGACCTTGCGCTCGGTTTCCTCCGCGGACTGCTTGAGCCTGGCGTTGGCGCGCCTCAGTTCCCGGTTGCGTTCCTCTATCCCGTGCCCAAGTTCCTCGTTGAGCCTGGAGAATAGGACTATGATTGCCAGCGCCGCGGCGGCCACTCCGAACACCACCAGCGTCTCGGGGTGCGTTGCCATCACGTGGCCGGCGTGTTCGAGGAAGCCCATGGTCACTTTTCGCCCCCGAGCCTTGCCTCGAGCTCGGCAATCCTTCGCTTGAGCCGTATCATTTCCTGTTCGCGGTGGACGGCGAATTCCTTGAACTCCTCCAGCTGGCGCAGCTGCTCCTCCTGCGCTTTCTTGCTGTTCCGCCAATCCGTGATGTCTCGCATGATGACCTGGACGCCTATGAATTTCCCGTTTTCGACCAGCATTGACCGGTTCGCCTCGACGGTTATCATTCTTCCGTCGGGCCGCTGGAAGCGGCGTTCCACCATGGTTCTTTCGTTGGTCGGCCGCTTCCTGTGCTCTGCCATTATCCGCTCCATGTCTTCGCGGTCCTCGGGCGCGGCGAAGTCCAGGAGGGACTTTCCAACAAGCTGCCGCGCGGTGCGGCCAAGGAGCGCTTCGGCCTGCTTGTTGGCGGAAAGTATCATCGCGTTCCTGTCCGAGAAGAAGATGGCGTCCGGCGCGTTTTCCACAAGCGCCTTGTACTTTTCCAGCGAGGCCTCAAGTTCCCGCACGCGCCCGGCCAGGCGTTTTTGGTCCTGCGCTTTTAGTTTCCCTTGCCGCGGCCCGCGTTTGCCGGCTGCGCTCGCAGTCCCGGTTTTTTTCCGCGAGCGGTTGACTGGCGAAGTTTTGCCTTGCAACAAACCCCCCATTAGCCTATACTGGCCCGGGCCATATTTAACCGTTGTTCAGGCTTGAAGCCGCAGCCGCTTGGCGGCGAAGGCGCGGTCCAGCGAAGACAGGAATTCCCCAAGCCGCGGCCCGCGCTCTTTTCCGAGGAAAAGAAGGTACGCAACTCTGAACACTTCTTTTGGCTGCAGGCCCCTGGCCTTGGCGCCCTCGTAGAAGACCTTGGTCTGGAGAGTTTCGCCCGACGCGCCGTTTTCCAGTTCGCTTGCGGCAAGTTCGAACAGTTCCTTCATTTCGCCGGAGATTTTTCCCGCAGCTTCCCCGGGCAGCTGCTGCAATACGCTCATCCTGAATTCGTCCGGCGCGTAGTTGTCGAGCCACTTTTTGGCGTTTTCAAGCCGTGCCATCACCTGTGCCTCCTGCGCGCCGTCGATTTCGGCCGGCAGGTGGCCGAGTTTCTGCAGGGTCTCTTTCTCGCGGCCCCGGGCAATCTGCACCAGGCTTGCAGCAAACGAGAAGTTGACCTGGGCGGGCATTTTCTCCGCCGCTTTCCCGACGTGCGAAAGCTCGTACACCCTCGCCAGGTGCTTTTTCTCCCGCTCGTTATCCTCCTTTTCCGCGCCGTAATACACGCGCTCGATGCGGTCGTACTCGTCGTAGAGCCTCGCGACTTCGGGGCCGGAGGGGTCGAACGGCAGCTGGAAGTTGGGCCGGGTCTTGACGAACAGGAAACGCACCATTTTCGGGTCGAAATGCCTCAGCACGTCGGCCGCGCTTTCCCCGATTCCGGCGCTCGAGCTCATCTTCTTCTTTCCAAGCAGAACAAACTCGTACCCCTCGCCGAAAGGCGGCTTGATGCCGTAGACTGCCCTGGCGATTTCGTCGGAAACCTCCCGGGAGCCGCCCCTGGTGTAGTGATCCTTTCCCGCGTATTCGCACGTGACCTTGAACGCCTTGAACTTTGCCGCCCACTCGACTTTCCACGGCAGTTTCCCCCCGCCGTCAAACGGGCTTTTTCTCCCGGTTGATCCGCAGCCCTTGTAGTCCTTGAAGCCCCGGCAGTCGTACGCCACGGTGTTGCCGTCCCAGTCGCTTGCAACCGCGGTGTTGATCTTGCCGCAAACCGGGCACACGGGCTTGAACGGCAACGAGTCCGCCGCCTTTTGCGCCCCGCTTATCCTCCTGTTGATTTCGTTGATTTTCGCGGCGTTGTCAAGTGCAATCCGGATTGCCTCGTTGAACGTGCCGTCCTTGTACTTCTCGCTCGTGTTGTAGAGCTTTGGAGTGAGGCCAAGCGACTCGAAGTGCTCGTAGATCTCGCTGCGCACTTCCTCGGCATACGACTTGTGGTTGCCGCTTGGGCTTGGCACGTCGCAGACCGGCACGCCCAGCCACTTCTCGTCCAGCTTGCCCTTCCAGTAAACGGGAATCTTGTCGAGCTCGTCGAAGTCGTCCGAGCCAAGGAGGTAATCGGCGCGAAGCCCCGTGTCCCTTATGGCCTCGTACAATATTTGATGGATCACGAACCCCCTTAGCGAGCCCAGGTGGATTCTGCCGCTTGGCGTCTTTTCGTCCTCGACCACCTGTGGTCCCGGAAACTCGTTTGCCAGCCGCTCGGCAACTGCGTCGGCCCAGAAAACGGCTTCCTTTTCGGCAACATCGGGCAACTTCAAGACCTCGCATTCTCTCTCCTATTAGTGGCCAGAAGGGTTTTAATTGATTAGCCACACTAAGTATTTCTCATTCTCCTGTTCGCTTTTTGCGAAGGAGCGCCATGGAGCTTTTCCAAAAAATGCCCCAGTCTGAAGTCAACATCGGGACAATAGGCCACGTCGACCACGGCAAGACCACGCTTACGCAGGCGCTGACCGGCAAGTGGGCGGACACGCACTCGGATGAGCTCAAGCGCGGAATCACCATCAAGCTGGGCTACGCCGACGCCGTGTTCTACAAGTGCCCCAAGTGCAAGGCTCCCCACAACTATTCCCCCAAGCCCGTGTGCCCCAAGTGCAAGTCCGCCGCCCAGGCTTCTCGCCGCGTCTCCATAGTCGACGCGCCCGGCCACGAAACCCTCATGGCAACCGTCATCGCAGCTTCTTCCATCATCGACGGCGCGCTCTTCGTCATAGCGGCCAACGAGGAATGCCCCCAGCCCCAGACCGTCGAGCACCTCGCGGTCCTCGAGGCTGCCGGAATAAAGAACGTCGTGGTGGTCCAGAACAAGGTCGACCTGGTGTCGCGCGAACAGGCACTTGTGCACTACCAGCAGGTCAAGGCATTCCTCAAGGGCTCGTCGTACGAAAACGCGCCCATAATCCCGACCGTGGCCAACCACGGCACCAACCTCGACGCAGTCATAGGCGCAATCGAAAGCACGATTCCGACCCCCGCGCGCGACCTGGACGCCGAGCCCATCATGCTCGTGGCGCGGTCGTTCGACGTCAACAAGCCCGGCTCCAGCATCGAGGGCCTGCACGGCGGGGTAGTAGGCGGCTCCATAGTGCGCGGAAAGTTCAAGGCCGGCGACGAAATCGAGATTTCGCCCGGCGCCCTGCGCCACCACAAGAAGTCGAACAAGGACGCCTACGAAAAAATCGTTACCAAGATTTCGTCGCTCTTCGTCGGCAATGAACGCGTGGAAGAGGCGATTCCGGGAGGCCTGGTAGGCATCGGCACCGAAATCGACCCGTCGCTCTCGCACGCCGACTCGCTCGTGGGCTGCGTGGTCGCCCGCGTCGGCAAGATTCCCGAGCCGGTAAGCGAGCTTGTCATCGAGGTCTCGCCGCTTTCCCGCGTCATCGAGCACTTCTCCCCAGGCTACCTGCCCAACGAGCCTTTGGTCCTTGGCATCGGCACCGCGACGACCGTGGGCTTCGTCACGAGCCAGCGCAAGAAGCTGCTCACGCTCGCCCTGAAAAAGCCCGTCGTCGCCAACAGCGGCGACAAGGTCGCCGTAATGCGCCGCGCCAACAACCGCTGGCGCCTGTTCGGCACCGCCAAAATCGCCTGATTCATCTTCCCAAAATCCCGTGGCGCGGGAAGGATTGTCTGCCAAGCCGCCCAAAATCTTTTCGTGATTTTATGAAACCTAAAGTCATTTCCTTCGACCTCGACGGCACGCTGGTCGACAAGAATTTTGACGATTCTCTCTGGTTCCAGGAACTGCCCAGGCTCTACGCCGAAAAGCACGGCGTCTCCTTCCAGGAGGCGTGGAAGCACTGCACCGACTCTTACGCCGGACTTGGAGACCAGGACCTTCGCTGGTACGACATCGACCACTGGCTTTCCCAGTTCGAAATTTCCGTGCCGTCGTCCAAGCTCATCGACGACCTGTCGCACATGATAAAGCTCTTCGACGACTCCGTCCCAGCGCTAGAGTCCCTGAAAAACAAGGGCTACGACCTCATCGTGCTCAGCAACGCCAACCGCAAGTTCCTCGACGTCAAGATCAAGGCCGAGGGAATGAAATACTTCTTCTCCCGCGTCTACTCCGTCACCAGCGACTTTGGGCAGGTCAAAAAATCCAGGGACGTCTACGAAAAAATCTGCGCCGAACTCAAAATCGCGCCAGGCGAAATGGTGCACGTCGGCGACCACGAGGGCTTCGACTACCTGGCCCCGCTCGAAGCCGGAGTCCACGCGTTCCTGCTCGACCGCTTTGGCCGCCACCCCCAGGTCTCCAAGAACAAGGTCGCGACGCTCGAAGAGTTCGCGAAACTTTTTCCCTGAAATTGCCCGTTTCGCAATCGACGTTCATCTGAACGGCTTGCACAGGACGAGCGCGTAGTCCTTTTTCCTGTTGACGAAAAGCGAGTTGATTTTCAGGCGCGCGCCGTGAAACAGCGCCACGAGTTCGTTTTGAGTGAACCGTTTTGACGTGTCCATCAGGATTTTTTCGCCTTTCTTGAAACTTATTTTCTCGCCTGCGAGCTCTATCGACGCGTTTCTCTCGAAGTGCAGGTAGTCCTCGAACCGCTTCATTCCCCTGTTGAATTCGACTTTCATGAATGCATCCGCCTTGTCTATGCCTATTTTTTGCGGAAGGCGCCACAGCTGCTCGTATGCGTCTTCGGACTCATAAGTGGCGGTTTTGGGGTTTCCGTCGTACAGCGCCACGCCGACAAGCAGGCAGTCCTGTTCCGTCATTCCGTCGCGGAAGTTGGCCAGGACGCGGTGGGCGTCGGAACAGTTTCCCAGGGTCGTCCCCAGAAACAGTATGAAGTTGTTATTGTGGTAGCGCCTCCTCAGGTAATACGTTGCGGAGGCGATGCTTCCGCGCTCGAAGTCCTCGTTGAAAGTCTCTATTACCCGGTTCCTGGACAAGAGGCCCGCGTTTTCCTTGACTGCCAGCTCTATCATTCGCGCGCTGATGTCCAGGGGAAAGTAGCCCGTCGCAGCCTTTTCGACTCCGAACTCGTTCAATACCAGCCCGGCCTTTTTTCCGTCGCCGCAGCCCAGGTCCAGCAGATTGCAGTGCTCTTGTTTCGCGGCCGAAAAAATCTTTCTGGAGTTTTCCTCGAGCAGTTCTATTTCCTTCAAGCGCACGTCGTATTCCGGCGCGTTGCAGTATTTGACCCACAAGTCCGCGCCTTCTCCCAGGTAATGGAATTTCTGGGGGATTTCCCGCCTGCCCTTGAGCGCGGTCACGAGTTCCGCCATCTGGATTTCGCTTAGAGGCGAGGGCTTGGCTTTTCTGCGTCTAAGAAACGCGTCTACGTCGGTCCTCAGCACGCGCCACTTCTTCCCTATCTTGCTGGCGGGCAGCTTTTCCGACCGGGCCCAACGGCAAACGGTGTCAGCGTCGACCCTCAGCAACTCCGCGGCTTGTTCCACAGTGAGAATTTCTTCCGACAACGTTCCTTTTCCTCGTTTCAATTGCTTCAGCCCAAGTTTCAAAAAAGCCTGCCGCCAAGCGGCGTCTCCGCATCGGGCTTTACGAGGATGACCTGCCCCTTTTCGTTCGGCACGCCGAGCGTCAGGACCTGCGACCAGAACGAAGCGATTTTGCGCGGCGCGAAATTCACCACGCAGACCACCCGCCGGCCAAGCAGGTCTTCCTTCGAGTAGTTGTCCACGACCTGCGCGCTTGACGTCTTGACTCCGAGGAATTCGCCGAAGTCAATCCACAGCTTGTACGCGGGCTTGATTGCCTCGGGAAAGTCCTCAACCTTCGTTATTTTCCCAACTCTCGCGTCGACTTTCTTGAAATCGTCGATGCTAATAGCGTTCTTAGGAGTTTCGGGTTCGTCACTCATTTTCAAAATCACTTCTTCAAGATCTTAAGCGCGCGTTCAAAGCTCTGCTGAGGCGTTCCCGTGCCGTCAATCCTGACCAGCAGGCCCTTTTTATCGTAATATTCGACAAGCGGCTTGGTCTTCGCCTCGTACTCGGCGAACCTCCTGCGGATGACTTCCTCCTTGTCGTCTTCCCTTTGAACCAGCGCCGTACCGCACCTGGAGCACTTTTTAACGTCGCCGTCGGTCAGCAAATTGTAGATTGCCGAGCACTTGGGGCAGGTCCTGCGCGACGTCAGCCTTTTGACAAGTTCCACCTCGGGCACCTCGAACAGGACGACCTTGTCAAGCGGCGCGTTCATTTCCGCCAGCATCCTTTCCAGGCCCTCGGCCTGCGCAATCGTTCGGGGGAAGCCGTCGAGCACGAACCCCCCTTTAGCGTCGGGCTTGGACATGCGTTCCTTCATCACGCCCAGGATCACGTCGTCCGGCACGAGCTTCCCGGCGTTCATGAACGCCTTGGCGGCAAGCCCCACGGCCTCGCCGGCCGCAACCGACGCGCGCAGCAAGTCGCCGGTCGACAGCTGGGGGACGCCGAACTTTTCAAGCAGTTTCTTGGCGAGCGTGCCCTTGCCGGCGCCCGGGGCGCCAAGTAGAACTATTCTCAAAAACAACCACCTTTGGGACAGAAAACGCAAATTACCAGACCCTTTTCAAAATTAAAAACCCGCCGCCTGCAAACCGTTTAAATACTTATTCTCACCTAGTAATACCGCCCAGAATTACTTTGGGCCCGTAGCTCAGTTTGGCCAGAGCGCCTGACTTTTATTCTCATTCTCCCGCTTTTCCGGATGTTTTTTATTTCGTTTAGCGGGGGAAGAAAGGAAATCAGGATGTCAGGGGTCCGAATCCCCTCGGGCCCGTGCAATTTTCCCGGGTAAAAGACTTGAAAGTGGTTCTGGATTCGAACTTCGTGCTCGTGCCGGTCCAGTTCAAGGTCGACGTGTTCGAGGAAATCCCGCGCCTGGTCGACGAGAAGATAGAGTACGTAGTGCTTTCGCCGTGCCTCGACGAAATCAGGGCGTTCCGAAGCAAGGAAAGGCGCGCGGCCGGCGCGGTGATGGC
>CAYVQS010000056.1:0-7685 GCA_964453195.1 Microcaldota archaeon
TCATCGAAATAGTCCTCGTGCTCCTCTTCCTCCTGTTGGGGTACTACGTTGCGAAGATAGTGGAGAAGGCGATGGTCGTCGCGTCGGAAAAGTCCGGCGTGGAAAAGTGGCTCAAGCAGCACGGCCTTGAAGACGCGCTGGCGGGCTTCACCCTCACCGGCCTGGCGACGATGCTTGTAAAGCTCGTCATAATCGCGTCGTTCCTCGGAATCGCGGCCGACGTCACCAACATCGAGTTCCTCCGCGGCCTCGTGACGGCGTTCATAAACTACGTCCCAATGCTGCTGCAGGGCCTCGTGATAATCGTCCTGGCAATGCTGGCGATAGAGTACGTGACGGACAGAATCGAGGCCGGAAAGCAGATTCCGTTCGCCAAGACCGTGGCAATGGTCGCCAAGGCGTTCGTCGCCTACACGGCGCTCGTCATCGCCCTGCCCCTCGTCCTGCCCTCGGCGGACGTCGAGCTCTTGCGGGTGTCGTTCTACCTGCTCGTCGGTTCCCTGGCAGTGTCGCTGGGCCTGGGAATGGCGATTGCCATCGGCCTCGGCCTCAAGGACACGGTCTCGGACCTCGCAAAGAAACGCAAGTCCGACATCGAAAAAATCGTTTAACTTCCGAAGAAGGGCGGTTTTCCGCCCAATCCTCTTTTTTTAGTCTTTTTTCTTCGCCCAGTTTAAACTAGCGAGCGCTGGGCAGCGGATAATCCGTCTTTCCCAGCCGAAGGCCCTACTTCTCGGCAAGCTTTTTCTGCAGGTGCGGAATCAGGCCGCCGTCGGCCAAAAGCTGGAGCATGAAGGCCGGGACCGGCTTGGCCTTGAAGACTTTTCCGGAAGTCTTGTCGGAAATCGTGCCGCTTGCAAGGTCCACGGAGACCTCGTCGCCGGCCTTGATGGCGTCGGCGGCCTCGGGGCACTCGATTACGGGCAGGCCGACGTTGATGGCGTTGCGGTAGAATATGCGCGCAAAAGTCTTGGCAACCACGACCGAAATGCCGGCGGTCTTCAGGGCGATGGGCGCGTGCTCGCGCGACGAGCCGCAGCCGAAGTTGGCGCCCGCCACGATGACGTCGCCTGCAGAAATCTTCTTGAGGAAGTCCTTGTCGTAGTCCTCCATGGCGTGGCTTCCCAGTTCCTTGGAGTCCGAAGTGTTGAGGTAACGCGCCGGAATGATGACGTCCGTGTCCACGTTGTCGCCTGCCTTGTACGCTTTTGCCATGTTTTGTTTCACCTAAAGATCGCGCGGGTCGGTAATCTTGCCCGTCAATGCCGACGCGGCGGCAACTGCGGGCGATGCAAGATAGACGCCGGACTTGGTCGAGCCCATGCGGCCCACGAAGTTGCGGTTAGTGGTCGAGACGCATTTTTCGCCGTCGGCCAGCACGCCCATGTAGCCGCCAAGGCACGGGCCGCACGTCGGCGTCGAGACTGCCGCGCCGGACTTGACGAAGTCCGCAATCATGCCGTTCTCGGCCATTTCCAGGTAGATTTTCTGGGTCGCCGGAATCACGATGACGCGCAGGTTCGGATTCACCTTCCTGCCCTTGAGGATGGAGTGCGCCATCAAGAGGTCCTCCATGCGGCCGTTCGTGCACGAGCCGATGACCACCTGGTCGATTTCAAGGTTCTGGTACTCGCGCGCAGGCTTGGCGTTCGAAGGAAGGTGGGGCGCCGACACCATGGGCTCGAGTTTCGAGGCGTCGTAGTCGAACTTTTCGGAATATTCCGCGGACGCGTCCGAGTAATAATAGGCAGGCGTGCCGGTCTTGGGGCCGGCGGCATCCACGTACTTCTTCGTCTTTTCGTCCGCCGCGACTATTCCCGACTTGCCCCCGGCCTCGATGGCCATGTTGCAGATGGTCATTCTCGAGTCCATCGAAAGCGAGTCTATTCCCTCGCCTTTAAACTCCATTGCCTTGTAGAGAGAGCCGTCGACTCCGATGTCGCCGATGATTTTCAAAATGTAGTCCTTGCCGCAGATGAAGCGGGAAGGTTTTCCGCTGAAGGTGAAGAGCTGGGAATCCGGGACCTTGAACCACAGTTCCCCTGTGGCCATGACGCCGGCAAGTTCGGTCGAGCCGATTCCGGTCGAGAACGCGCCGAGGGCGCCGTAGGTGCAGGTGTGCGAGTCGGCGCCGACCACCACCTGGCCGGCGGTGACGATGCCCTGCTCGGGAAAGAGGGCGTGCTCGACGCCCATTGCACCGACTTCGAAGAACCACTTCAAGCCCTGGCGGCGGGAAAAGTCGCGCAGTTCCTTGGCCTGCTGGGCGCTTTTTATGTCCTTGTTGGGCACGAAGTGGTCGGGAATCATTCCGACGCGGTCCTTGTCGAAGACCTTTATGCCGGCCGCGATTTTCTCGAATTCCCGGATGGCAATCGGCGCAGTAATGTCGTTGCCGAAGCAAAAATCGACCTTGCAGTTCACGATGTCGCCAGGCGAAACGCCCGGCTTGCCCGCGTGGGCCGCGAGAACTTTCTCGGTAATAGTCAGTGCCATTTGGAAATACCCCCAAACTGTTCGGAAAAAGAGTTGGAAACTCAAAGTTTTAAACCAATAGGCGGCGGAATAGCCCAAGGCAAAACTGGGGGGACCCGGATTCGAACCGGGGTCTTCAGGTCCCAAACCTGAAAGCATAGCCAGGCTAGCCCATCCCCCCGTTTGAAGATATAGGGGCTTAGACGATAATTCCGAAGAAATAGAAGAGACGAAGAAGGCTCTTAACCTTTCTTTTTCTTGCCGCCGTAATTTCCGCGTGGCTTGGGGATTTTCAGCGCGGGATATGCTTCGTTTATCAGTGCCGGGGGCACGTAGGGCGAAAAGCCGCAGAACGAGAACACGCGCAGGTAGAAAAGTTCCATCAGGCAGGTCGACGCGGCGTGGTTCTGGTTGGTGCAAATGCCGCACAGCGTCTTTTTCGTCTCGGCCTCGTCCACCTTGGACAGGATGTCGGCGATTTTGCCGAAGCTCTTGCGCTGCGAGAACTGGGACAGGAAGCGGTTGGAATAGGCGTCGAAGGCATCGGGCGCCGTGCACGTGAAATACGGCTCCTTGCGCACGCATGCCTCGGCGATTCCCACCAATCCGGCGAAGACCTCGTTCTTCGAGGCTACGGCCAGGTTGATTTTCTTGACCAGCATCCAGTCCTTCATGCTGGCGGCCAGCCGCACCTCGTTCTTGGGAGGGTTGCCGGAGCATTTCACGGCTTGGGGAAATGCCTGGCGGAAGAGGCAGTAGATGAAATAGTCGATTGCGATTTCCTTCTTCAGCGGCTCTGTCTTGGAGTTCAACGGCGTGATGGGCGCAAGCTTCACGAACTGCGAGAGCTCGGCCTCGAGCTTTCCGGGCTGTTCGCCTGCCAGGATGCCGCGCAGGGCGGCCACGTCCTTGGCCTTGCCGCGCTTGGCAGCCGCCTTCTCGATTCCGGCGCGGTCGATTGGCGCGTAGTCGTACATCTTGTCGCCGGCAATCTTGCGCGCCGTCTCCAGGAGGGCGCCGACTTCGCGGGGCTGGGGCGACTCGAGTTTGGTCGAGCACTTGGCGCCGGGAAAATCGGCTTCGAACCAGGCGAATTCGGGCATTGGAATGGCATCACCCGCTCAGTTCAGGCCTTTTCGTGCTTGCCGGACAGCGCCTTCTTGGCGGCTGCGCCGATCTGCGTGGTGGGCGAATACGAGCCGCCGGCGAATTTTGCGCCGCAGCTCGCGCATTTCCACAGCGCCGTGGCCATGCGCTTGACTTTCTTCTTGCCGCACTGGGGGCACGCGTGGTTGGCGCGGACTTCCTTGAGAATTACCGCTTCCCTTGCCCTGGTCCTTACTCCGTATCTTGAACCCATTTGTTTTCACCTGGTTGGAATTTTTTCACTTGGTCAAAATTCTATCAAATACAAGCCGTTCTTGGCCATTTCCTCGGCGGAATAGATTTCCGAAATGCCGATTTTCGTGACCGAACGCACTTTCAGCATCTTCTTGCGGCCCGAATACCGTTGAGTCTTGGGGTCGTATTCTTTTAACACCATCTTGTCCCGGGGGGAAACGGCGAAGTCCGCGAGCCGGATTTCCGCCTTCCGCTTTCCGCTTGCCAGGGACTTGAAGTACTGTGGCCAGCTCTTTTTCTCGACGTTGCGCACTGCCATTAATCCCACCCCCTGTTTTCCGGGCTTCCGGCGCGAATCGCGGCTTTCGCCCGCTGCGCCAAAACCCCGGGTTCAAAGAGGAAATGGAAGCCGGCCCTTAAAAAATCTACAAGTGCCGGACGAGTTCCTTCCTTTTTTCGAACGCGAGGTCGGCAAGCTGGAGCAGGTCGTCCTTGGAAAACGCCGCCGCGCCGCTTTTCTGGCCGCAGCACAAAAGGTCGTCGCTGCAGGTCGCCAGCGTAAGGCGGCCGTCGGAGGCGACTTCCTCCTCGTCAGTTGCGTCGACGGCGAACTTGCCGGCGATTTTCTCGAACGAGGTCGAGACCACGTCGCGCAGGACTTCGAGCTTTTGCCCGCGGTCGTCGTAGTTGAGCGCTTCCTTGTCGGCGTCGTAGGCCGGCATCTTGGCGCCCTTGAGCGCCGCCATGGTTGCAAGCGCGGCGGTGTCGATGAGGTTGCCGCAGTTGTCCAGGACGTACAGGTCGACGAAGACGGCGTACACCTTCTTGTCGGCGATGAACAGCTTTTTCATGTCGATTATTTCCGCGGACCGGATGCCGCGGTCGACTACGCGCGCGAGCTCGATGGAGTGCTCGTTGGGCGGGCCCTCTTCGAACTCGGGGTGCGCCATTGGCGAGAACTCGGAATTGAACATGAGCACTCCTTCCTCGGGCCGGTCGGCGAACGGGGCGAGGACGCCGAGCTTGACGCCGGCGATTACCTTGGAGCCCCCGATGTCCGCCAGTGCCGAGCCTTCGGCGTTGGGGATGATGTCCTTCTGGACCTTGATTTCGCGGTAGTCGTTCATGCCGCGGCCGTCGACTCTTTCGCCGCGCTGCATGAGGTCCTTGACGTATTCTTCCTTGACTTCATCGAGTATCATTTCATTCACCACTTTGGACGGCCGGCTGGCCGCCGTTTTCGCCGGCGATCTCGAGCTCGACCTTTTCGTACTTGGTCTTGAGGGCCTCGACCTGCTTCGCCCGCACTTTTTCCGCGGCTTCGAAGGCAATGTCTATTCCCCTGGAAATTTCGTCGCGCGTCAGCATGCCGTCCATCTGGAACAGGAGGATTTCTCCGGTGTTGGGAAGCACTACGAGGGGCATGTCGGACTGGCCCTTGTTGTCCTCGGCCTTGTCCAGGTCCGCCACCATTTCGCCGTCGATCTTGCCTACGGCGACTCCGCAGGGGATTCCGCGCATTGGGATGCCTGCGTCGGCCATGGCAAGCGCGGCCGCGGTGATTGCCGAGACGCGGGTGCCGCCGTCGCTTTGCAGCACTTCCATGGTGACGTTGATCATGGTCTTGGGGAACTGGTTGACGAGGACGGCGTTTTCGAAGACGTGCTTGGTGACCTTGCCGATTTCCTGCGCCCTGCGGTTGGGGCCCATCCTTCCGTGCTCCTCAAGCGAGCAGAACGGGGCCATGGCGTAGCGCGCCTTGATTATGGCGCGGTGCGGGTTGGTCATGTGCTTGGGCAGGACTTCGCGCGGGCCGAAGACGCCGGCGATTACCTTGTTCTTTCCCCATTCGACCATTGCGGAGCCGTTGGCCTTCTTCAGGGGGCCGACTTCCATCTTGATGGGGCGAAGGTCGGATGCCAAGCGGCCGTCAAGCCGCTTGCCGTCGACAATCAGTTTTTCAGTTCCTACAGACGTGGACATTTTTCAAATCAACTCCAGAAATTTCAATACTCGCGGCGGGGCGGACCGCGGCGCGGCCCTCCGAATCCCCTGCCTCCGCCGCGCGGGGCGCGGTCGGAGAACCTGCCGCCGCCTCCGTAGGAGGGGCGGTCTCCGCGGTAGCCCCCTTCCTCGCGGAAGGGCAGGCGCTCGCGGGTCTCGAAGTCGGGCCTTGCCTCGGGCTTTTCCTCGAAGGCGGCGATTTCCTCAGGCGACAGCGAGAGGCCGGTCTTCTGCTCCAAATAGGACTTGATGCGGTCGGTGAGGCCGGCGACGTGGGACTCGTGGCAAATCTTGAGGATTGCCGAGGCCGCCAGGGCAATGTCGCCCCCCTTGATGTAGACGCGGCCGTTCTTGCCTACCGTGACTTCGGCCTTGGAATACGCCTTGAGCATGGACAGCATCGAGCCGTTGCGGCCGATGATGCGCGGCACCTTGACGGACTCTATCTCGATGAGCCTGCCGCCGGAAAGCTGGAAGGGCTCGACCAGGGTCGCCTCGTGGACTTCGTCCACCATGCGCGTCTTGGCCAGGACCACGTCGCCGACTTCGAACTCGGTGCGCGTGTCCTTGGTCGAAATGTTTCCGACGTAGGGCGAGTTGAGGTCCACTTCGAACGAAGTGAAGCGCACGTCAGCCACTACCCCGACCACGGCGTCGCCGACGCGGGGCACGTATTTTCCCTTGAGGGGGATTACTTTGCCGTCCTGCAGTATGCTGAGGACGGACGTATAGGTTTTTCCCGCTTCGGAGAAGCAGCCTTCGCAGGGCACTGCGGAGTCGGCCACCAGGGTTCCGGGCAGGACGATTTCCTTGGACATTTTTTCAACACCTTTTCAGCATGAAGCCGTTTGTCGGTTCTTTTTAGCCGGGCCTTTACTTGTCGAGCCGCCTTGTGCGGACTTGGCCCGCCGTCATCTTGTTCAGCTTGTCGTAGAACTCCGGCTCGAGGCCGGCGGGCATTTCGCACCTTGCGGTCAGCGAGCCGTCCGAGCCGTACTCCTCTCCCGACATTCCGTACTCGCGCAAAAGGCCGTAGCCGCGTCCCACGAACTGGGGCGCGAGGACGACCTCGACGCGGATGCGGTCGGTCGAAATCGGGATGATTTCCCGGAGTTCCTCGATTATGTCCTGCACCTGTTCCTCGGCGCTTTTGAAGGCGTCGATGGACACGCGCGCCTGTTCCATTGCCGCCTCGATCCTTGCGGGCGGGTGCGGCGTCTTGGTGCGCGGGTCGATGAAGTTGCGTGCGATGAGCGAAATGATTTTGAGCCGTTTTTCCTCGAGCAGCTTGTGGCGCTGTTCCGTCGTTATCTGCTGGTCGCCGTCCTTGAAGATGCGCTTGGCGATTTCCGCCACGTCGGTCGTTCCGAAGGCCTTTTTCAGCGCTCCGGGCGAATGGCGCTCGCCCTTCTTGGCGTCCTTGAAGACTTCCTCGACCACGAGGACGTTTGTCAAGTCCTTCCTCGCGCCGGTCTTGTAGGCATACCCGTTCTTGGGGTCGACGAGGATTTCGAACTTGTCCCCGGCGTGCTCGTAGCGAGCGATTATCGTGTTTTCGAATGCCGGCATAATCCCGCCCCCTTTGCGGGGACAACTGCCCTACTTGGCTTCGAGGTACTTTGCGACCTCGTCGTGTGACAGCACCTTGACCTTCCTGTCGGAATAGTAGAGGACCGCGATGTCGACCATGTCGGAGGCGAGCTTTTCGTTCGACACTTTCTTGAGCGCCTTGAGCGAGAGCTTGAGGGCGTCGTCCATGGAAATGCCGTCCTTGTACTCCTTTTCAAAGAGCTCCTCGACCTGCTTCTTGCCGCTGCCGATCGCGGTGGCCTTGTATTCGAAGAGCGCGCCGCTTGGGTCGGTTT
>CAYVQS010000057.1:0-7644 GCA_964453195.1 Microcaldota archaeon
TCCACGTCTCGCTTGGCGCCGCGGAGGCGGTTTCTTCGTTCGCCTCCCGCCAGTCCTCGTTCTTCCTGCCGTCGCCGGACTCCCTTGTAATCGAGCAGCAGCCCCGCGGCAACGGTCTCGTTGTCCATTCGTTCCGGGGCCACAAGTTCAACGAGACGCTGGCGCGCGTGCTTTCGGCGCTTCTTGTCGCGTCGCTTGGCGAGTCCGTGCGCATCAAGTCGTCGGCGTACTGCATTTTCTTCGAGTTCTCGTCACCATATCCTGCCGAAAAGCTCGCCTTGCTCATCCGCCAGCTCACGCCTTCGAACGTCGAGAAAATCCTTTGCAACGCGCTGCCGCACACGCCGATGTTCCTTTACAAGTTCCAGCAGGTCGCCAAGCGGTTCGGCTTCTTTTCCAGGAACGCCGACTACAAGCCGTCGTCGCTGCGCCGCATAGTCGAGTCCAGCCGCGGCACGCCGGTTTTCGAGGAGACGCTTTCCGAGCTTTTCCACGACAAGCTCCGCGTAGCCGCCCTGAAGTCCGCAGCGGCGCAAATCGATTCCGGGGAACTTGTGGTGGAAGTCGTGCCCCCGCGGCAGGAATTCTCCGCGCTCAGCCGCTCCTTCCTCGAGTTCGCGGGATTTGCCGAACTGCTTTGTCCTCCCGAGCCGACCGCGCAGATTTTGGCGGCGTTTAGGCAGGCGCTTCTGGAAAAGTCGCCGCGGCTGTTCTGCACGTTCTGCGGCGCGTCGTTCGTCTACCCGCTTTCCGGCCGCGGCCTTTCGGAGCCGGTTTCCTGCCCCAAGTGCGGGTCTTCCCAAATATCGGTCGAGGATTATTTGGAATCGTTCCTCGAGCTTAAGAAGAAAAAGAGGCATTCCCCTGCCGACCGGAAGAAGGAGCAGGAAATGCTGCGCGCGGCCTCGCTCATTTTTGCATACGGCTCCCGCGCGCTTTTCGCGCTGGAGACTTTCGGCGTCGGCCCCGAGGCCGCATCGCGCGTGCTTGGCAGGATGCACCGCAGCGACGAGGAGTTTTTCCGCGACCTGCTTGAGGCGCAGAAGACGTTTGCGCGGACGCGGGGCTATTGGCGGGCGTGAGGCCCGCGGCTGTTTTTTCCTAGCCACTTCATCTGCAAGAACAGGAACACGACAAGAAGCGCGGCGCCGGAAATGAAGCTTCCTTCTCCGGCCTTGGCCGCAAGGGCGGCGCCGGCGCTTTCAATCTTGAAGGCGCGGGCAAGCTCGCTTCCGGGGGTCAGCACCATTGCGGCGGCGAAGCAGAGGGAAACCGCGTTTTTCAAGATGCGCTCGCCCGGGCAGAGGCGCATCATCGCGGCCAGCACGAGGCCGAGCACCGAAAGGTCGAACAGGTGCGCGTGGCCGAGGCCGGCCAACTGCGTTGCGGGCGCCGCGGGGTTGTCGCCGAGCCAGACGCCAAGCGCCCCCGCCGCCAGCAGCCCTGCGGCCGAGGCGAAGGCGAGGTATTTTTCCCCCTCGCACCGGCAAAGCCAGCTCCAGGCGTTTCCCAAAATGCTTTCGGCCATACGCACTTCTGCGTTCTTCGGGTATTTATTGCTTGGCTGCATTCCTCGCGGGTTTCTGCGAACGGTTTTAATCCACTGTCGTCTTAATGCCGGTTGGGGAGTTTGCGTTGCCTGCTTGCCAGACCGCCCTTCCGGGGCTGGGCTTCTTTACCGGGTCGGTTTCGCTAGTGTTCGTGTTCGCGGCCGTGGTGTTCCTGCTCAAGGCCCGCAAGTATTTGAGGCACGAGCTGCGCAGCGTGATAGATTATTCGCTCCTGTCCGTTCTCGCGATGATGGCCTGGGGGCTGTCCGCGGGGATGTTGGTCCAGATTGGGCTGATTCCGTGCGCGTGGTCGGCTCCTGTTGCCGAGGTCGTTTCCACTCTGGCCGTGATGTTCGCAATGTTCTATGGCTATTTTCTCCTGAAATGGGCGCAGAAGCAGTCGCTTCCGCTCTTTTCGGTCCCCGAGGAGAGGCTCAAGAAGAAGGGCTCGCGCGGGTTTTTGTGAATTCCGTCATCCGAACTTTTCCACGCGCACGCCGGCCGCCTTCAGGGTGTGCACTGCTTCCCTGTCGGGGTAGTCGCCGCGGTAGACCACCCTCTTTATTCCGGCGTTGATGAGTATTTTCGCGCAAATCATGCACGGGCTTGAGCTCGTGTACACTGTTGCGCCTTCGCACGGCACGCCGTAGGCGGCGCATTGGAGCACGGCGTTCTGTTCGGCGTGCACGGCGCGGCAGATTTCGTGCCTTGTGCCCGACGGGATTTTCAGCTCGTCCCGCAGGCACCCGGCGTCCAGGCAGTGCGGCAGGTTCCGCGGCGCGCCGTTGTACCCGGTGGCGATGATTCGCTTGTCCTTGACGATGACTGCGCCAAGCTGCCTGCGCAGGCACGTGCTCCTCTTGGCCACGTCGTCGACTATGTTCATGAAATACTCGTCGAACTCCGGCCGCTTTGCGTGCTTTGGGCTCAGGGATGCTTTTGAAGTTTTCTTGTCCGTCACTTTTTTCCACCAAATTTTCGTTCTGCATCCGCAGCTTCGGCGGCCAAACGTCGTTCTTGCTGGAGTTGTCGTTGGGTTTGGATCCCGGTTATGACTTTTTTCGCTTGCGCCGCGGAGGCTGCGGAGACTTCGGTAAGCATTCTGTTGGCGGTTCGTTCCGTTTCAAGCCAACTCTTTACGCGCCCTTCTGCGTCCGGGCCGGTTAAGTGTTTCACGTCCGCCTTGGATGGAACGTGAAGTGTTTTTCCGCCTTCGACTACGATTTCTTCTCGAATCCCCGAGGAGTCTTCAGTTCGAACATAAGTCCTGCCGTCTCGGGTAATCTTAGTTTGTGTAAGTCGCATGATGCTTTACCTCCATCCCAAGAAAAGTTTTATTCGGCCCAGCACCCCAGTTCCTTTGGCTTTTTCTGTTTCTAATCCTTTTCTTTCCGCTGCTGCGGAATTTTGTTCGTCGGATGCCTTGTATCCGTCTTGTATGGGCGTCGTGGCTTGCGGCCCGCCGGTTTCGAGGACAGTCCAGCCTTCCTCGTCGGGCGGGGCCTTTTCCTCCATCTTTTTTTCCCGCACGGCGACTACCCTGGGCTTCAAGTCAAGATCAGCTCTGCCCCAGTATGCGGGGTTTTTTCGGCTTTTGCGTTATTACGCCGCCTTTGAGCGCGTTTGGGTGCTCGATGAAGTATTGCGCCGCGTCGTAGTTGAGGGGCGAGTCGGGGTTCGGGTTTTCCAGCATCTGGCAAAGCGCGTCCATTATCGACAGTATGGTCTGGCTTGCACTCCACTTGTTTACGAGCTGGATGCACACCTTTCCGTCCTGTCGGATGTTGGGGTGGAAAATCGGCGTTTGCCACGCCAGGTCGAACCCGCCGGCGTATGGGTATTCCCTCTTGACGGTCAGCCGTACCCGGTGCTCGTCGGTCCGCGTGACGAACCCCCCGCGTTCCTCTACAAGCCCCGGGCCCCGGATGGTGAACACGTAGTCCGTGTGGTCCTGGTTCGCGGTGAAAAAGTACTTTCCCGCCGTCGCCAGCTGCTGGTATTCGGACTCTATCCGTCTGCGCCAAATCGGTTCCGGAAGCTGGGGCAAGCAGGGGGTTCACCTAGTCTTTGTCTGTTCAGCCGCCGGTGGGGTCGGGCATGAGCAATAGCTCGGCGTTTTCACCGACCTGCGCGTCCTTGAGCGTGAGGGCGGGGTCGAGTATCTTGTTGTCCTTGGTTGCGAGCACGAAGCGGTCCTTGAGGTGCAGGCTCTCGGCCAGGACCTCGAGCACGGATGCCACCGTGTACTCCTGTTCCACCGCGAGCACGGTCTCCTTCCCGCTTGTGGTGTGCGTTACCGTGATGTTGTATTCTGCCATTTGCAAATCACCCCAAAACCATTAAGTTTTTAGCAGGGGCGTGTTTTATTTGTTGTGGTGAAAAAATGGCCGGCCGCCCAAGAATAGTTTCGGTCAGGGCGCCGTCCGTCGGCGCGGTCGCCCGCGGCGAGCTCCTTTTGCACTCCGCCGCACTGCAAAACCAGCCTGCGCCGGGGCTTTCCCAACATGCGCCCCAGACGATTCCCGCAGTTGCGGCCGCCCTTCAAAATCCCCCGGCACAGCAACTCTCGCAGTCATCGGCAGCGCAGACCATTCCGGCGCTGGCGCAGGCGCTTCGCGTCCAACAGCAGGCGCAACATCCCCCAGCCGAAACAACTGCCCACGTCTCGATTCCCGCCCTGGCGCAGGCGCTGCAGCACGCCCCCCAGCAAAACGCCGCCGGCCCGACGAATCCTGTTTTGAGCCTTTCCCAACAAGCGGCGCCGCAAAGTCCGTCACAACCTCCCGTAACGCCGCCCGCCTCAGGCGAGCCGCAGTTTCCTCCCCTTCACAATCCGGCTCAGTCCGCGTCGCCGAAAATAATCTCGCAGTCCGACCGCAGGCCGGGCGACTATTCCGCCCTCGTTGCCATCGCAAGGCAGGACGCGCGGCCGAACGCGGCGCAGGCCCTGCGCGAACAGGCGTCGGCCGACATTCTCCCGATGCAGCGTCATTTAGAGAACCCGATTCAGTTGCCTGGCCACGATGACGAGAAGAAAGCCGAGAAGAAATGGTCGCTTGAAAACGCGCCTTACCGGCTGGGCAAGCTGGTGCGCGGCCTGTTCGGCGGAAACCTCGGTTCCTGAAAAACCCCTTGAGTGAAAGGCGTGTACGACGTTTATTTTTCACAGGCCGCGGTCTCGGATTTCGAGGCCCACGCGGCCGCGTTCGCGCAGCGGCGCCTGGAATGCATGGGCCTCATGCTCGGCAACTATTACTCCTTCCGCGGCGGATGTTGGGTGCTTGCCGACGAGTACATCACGGCCGACACCGACTCGTCCGCGGTTTCCGTGCGCTTTTCGCGTTCGGCCTTCCAGCGCCTGGCCGAGAAATACCATTCCTCTTCGCGCGGCAGGCTGGTCGTGGGCTGGGCGCATTCCCACCCAGGCTACGGCTGCTTCCTTTCGGCGACCGACGTTCGGACCCAGCGGTCTTTTTTCGACCACGCCCTGAACTTCGCCCTGGTGGCCGACCCGTCCAGGCGCGCGGGCGCAGGCCAGCTTAAGAAGGTTTTTAGGCTCCGTGGCAATTCTCCCTACGAAGTTTCCTTCGCAGTAGTCGAACAGTGATTTTATGCAGGACGAAAACGGCTTGGTGGTCAGCGGCGACGACGCCGCGGGCGGGAAACCAGCCCCGTTAGAACAAACCGGCCCCGCAACCGGCGCGGGCCAGAGCCCAGGCCCAGCGTTTTCCGCAGACGCAGCCAAGCCGCTTCAGCCTCCGCAACCGTCGCAACAGAAGGACGTCCAGAAGACGCTGCGCGGCCGGCCAGCCAAGAAGGCCGCGAAGAGGCTTGAGAAAAAGCCCGCGAAGTTCAGGCTTTCGCGCTTCGACCACGACCTGCTGGAGCTGATTGCCGCGGGCAAGACGAGCTCCCAGGAGCTTCTGAACACCATGCTGGTGGCGCCGGCAGAGTTCGAGGCCCGCGTGCGCCAGCTAGTAAGGCGCGATTTTCTCGTCCGCGAAAAAACCGACCCCAATGTCCTGCGCTTGGGAATAGACGGCTACAATTTCCTGCGCGAAAAAGACGAGAAGCGCAAGCAGGCCGCCGCGCCGCAACCCCCTTCCCAACAGCCATCGCAACCGCAAACGGGAAGCGCGCCCGCGTTTGGCGGGAATTCTTTGCCGGCAGCGCAGTCGCGGGTCGCCTTGGAGCTGCAGCAGCAGGAAAAGGAGCGCAAGATGCTTCCGTCCGAAATAGTAGAGTCGCGCGCCAGCCTTCCGCCGCTTTCCAAAGAGCCCAAGGAAGAGGCAATGGATCTGGACGAAATGTTCCGCAAGGGCCGGCCCCACCCAAAACAAACCCGTCCCCAAAAACGCCAGGAACAGCAAGCCCACAACATTCCTGCCGTTCCAGCGCAGCCTTCCTGCCCCCAGCATCCAGCCCAGCAAAGTTCTCCGCCCCAGGCCGTTTCGGCGTCCCCGGCCGACGCGGTCGTGGCGTCGCTTGAGAAGGAGACGCAGTCCGGCGCCTGCGAGTTGTGCAAGTCGGGGTTCAAGCTCTCGCTCGACCCGGCGGAGAACAACCCCAAGTACGCCCACTGCTTCTGCGGCGCGGCCTATCACAAGGACTGCTACGAGTCCATTGCCGACGGAGACGGGAAATGCATTGCCTGCGGCCGCAGGATGAAGTTCCGCCTCGACCGCCAGGCCGAGGACGCGGTAAAGAAAATAAGGAACCTGTTCGACTGAACCACCTAGGCCCCACAGGGCATAAGCTCCAGGGCAGTGCGCGCCGCGAGGCAAGCGCGCACCGGGCCCACTAATCCGCGTGCACCGGGCACTTTTTTCTCTTCGGCACTTCGAACACTTCGGTCCTTCCCGTCAGGCCGTTGAAAAACAAGTACTTTCCCGCCAGGGACTGTTTTGCAAGCTCGTTTCCGTGCACCATTTTGGCAAACTCGTTGGCCTGAATCGAGGCGACTATTCCCGTGGTCGTCGGCAGCGCCGGCATCTTTGGGTCGAGAAAGTCAAGCACTTCGCCTACGCAGGAGTATTTCTTCCACAAGAGGTTGTAGTCGCGCTTGCTTACGCCGCACTCGAGGCACGACGACTGTCCCGCGACGACCTGCACCTTTCCCATAAATCCGGTGGTCCCGCCGTCAATAAGCGGCACCTTTCCATATGCTTGCGCGTTGAGGTGCAGCCGCGCACCCAAATTGTCCAAGCAGCCGAAGGCGTAGTCGAAGTTCGAGTAAAAATCTTCGGGCAGTTCCTCTATTTTCTTCAGCGCAATCCCGATTTTCATTCCTGGGGCAGCCGCGGCCGCGCGCTCGGCCAGGACCTCGGCCTTGAGCCTCTTTTCGTCCGCGTCCTTCTTGCCGAAAAACACGCACCGGTTCAGGTTCGCCGCCACTATCTCGTCGTAGTCGACAATTGTCATTTCCCGGACGCCGAACTGAACCAGGTTCTTGACCACCTCGTTGCCAAGCGCGCCCGCGCCGACAACTAGGCACCGCGCACCGGAAATTTTTTCCTGGTTCCAGCCCGCCACCCGTTTTTGGCGGTCGTGGACGTCCTGGTCGATGTCCATTTCAGAACACGAGGAAGTACGAACCTATAACCATTACTACTGCCGCCGCGGCGCGGGACGCGATGTTCTCTTCCTTGAGGATTTTTCCGCTGAGCAGCACCGTGAAGACTGCGGAAAGCCTGCGCAGCGGTATGAGCACGGAAACCATGGTCTCGGGAAGCGCCAATGCGGCGAACACCGCGAGGTTCTGCGCCGCGTTGAAGAACACGGCGAGGAACAGCGGCGCACCCGCCGCTGCCGCAACGTCCTTGGCGGTCTTCAGCGGGTCTTTTCCCCTGGCGAGCCAGTAGCCGACGAAGACCGAGACGTTTATGGCGGTGGTCAGGACGTAAAACGTTTCGGAATTGATTTGTTTGAGCAGGGTCTTGTCGATTATCGCCAGGAACGACCAGAGCACGAGCGAGTAGAGCACTTTGCGGCTCCACGGGTTTCTCCACACTTCCTTAAGCGGGTCCAGGCGGCTTTTCCACCGCCTTTCCCGGTATTCCAGCAGGTATGCGCCGGCAATCACCAGGCATATTCC
>CAYVQS010000058.1:0-7492 GCA_964453195.1 Microcaldota archaeon
AGTGAAAAAGCTCTGCGTAGTGATTCCGACCAAGAACGAGCAGAAGGGCATCGTGCAGGTAATAAACGCCATGCCGCGCAGCGAACTCGAGGCGCTGCGGTTGAAGATGGACGTGCTCGTGGTTGACGGCAACTCTTCCGACGAAACGCGAAAAAAGGCGTTGGAACTCGGGGCATTCGTCGAGCTCCAGCAAGGCGCCGGAAAAGGCGACGCGGTACAGGCGGCCTTCAACCGGCTCAAGCGCGAAAAATACGACTTTGCGGTAATGATTGACGGCGACAACACCTACGACGCAAGGCAGATTCCCGAAGTGCTCTTTCCCGTCCTTACCGACAGGTGCGACGTCGTGATTGGCTCGCGCCAGATAACCAAGGAAAGCATGGACGGCATAAACCGGCTCGGCAACAAAATGCTAAGCTCGCTTGCCAACGCCACGCTGACGCGCACCGAAGACCTCTGTTCGGGGTTCTGGGCATTCAACTCGAAGGCAATCAAGGAAATGCAGCCCAGTGCGGAGGGCTTCGACATCGAGGCCGACCTCTTGGCCGAGACACGTAAGAAACGGCTGCGGACGTGCAACGTGCCCGTAAGCTACGGGAAAAGGACGGGAGAATCCAAGCTCAGCCCGTGGACGCACGGCCTGCTCATACTGGGCAGGATAATCCGCAACGTGCGCGACTGGAATCCCTTAATCCTATTCGGCTCCATCGGAGTGGCGCTGCTGATGCTTGCGGCGATAGTCGGAATGGAACTGGTTCCGGACCTGATGAGGGGCGTAATAGTCAAGGTGCCGAGGCTGATTGTGACCGGGTTCCTGATTCTGTTCGCGTTCAGCGCAATCGGCTACGGGCTCGTGCTGGACTACATTGAACGAACTTTCAAGAAAGCCTGAAGGTAAACGTAAGATGGAAAAAATCACGGGAGTAATACTTGCTGCGGGAAGAGGTACGCGCATAGCAAACGTTTCCAAAGGCATTCCAAAGGGGCTCGTGGAATTGGGGGGAAAGACGCTGCTTATGCGCCAGATTGAAATGTTCCTCTCTTACGACGTCAAGGACATCTTGGTTGTTGCTGGATACGAGGCGGAACTTGTGCGCGCAGCCGCAGATGACTTTGCCACAGTAGTTGAAAACCCCCTGTTTGCTACCACTAACTCCATTTACTCTTTTTGGTGCGCGCGGGAACGCGTTTTCTCGGACTTCATATGCGTTAATTGTGACTCGCTTTACGAGAAGACAATTACTGACGCGCTTTTTGAAGACAAACGGGAGCTAGTACTTCCAATGGACAGAAAACTTGCATTGGACGGCGAAACGAAAGTGGTGTTGGATGGCGACCGCATAATCCGCATAGGAAAGGACGTGCCGACCTCGGAGGCCGACGGGGGAATAGTGGGAATAGTCAAGGTTTCTGGCGGCATGGTGACTGAAATCAAAAGGGCCGCAGAAAAAATGGTTTCCGACGGAAAAACCAACGCATTCTTTTCTGAAGCAGTGCAGCAATTGACCGACTGGGGGCATGCGGGCTATTGTTTCGACATAGGAAACCGCTTTCGCGTGGATCTAGATACCGAACAAGACTACGAAATAGCAAAGAAGCATTTTGCAAACGGTACGGCGAAAGGATGAACCGACTAGGAATAGGCTTAGTTGTATGCAACGCACTGCACTACTGGGTTTTCAGGAACTTGGCACGCGCGCTTGCGAAAAAATGCAGCGTGACCTGGATAATCAACCCAAACCAGGGACCAAAGGGCAACGACGCTGATTTTTTTGAAAGCAAGGGAATCCGGACAATTTCGATAGAAAATGCCGACTTGGAGAATTTTGATGCGCTTGTAATGGTGAGCCCCGACGCCGCGCTGTTCTCGGCCAAAAAGCCCGTGTTTGTACGGGCGATATACGGTTTTGCCAAGGAAAAATGGAGTTTGTCGCCGGTAAACTGCTGGTACGACCTCATCCTGTGCCCAGGAAAATATGCCAAAGAAAGACTAAGCAACCGCACGCTGTGCGAGGTCGTAGGCAACCCTAAATTCGACGGCTATTCGCGGCTAAACCCCGGACCAAAACGCAGGAAAAAAACCATACTGTACCTTCCAAGCCACGCCGAGGCGTCAAGCATAACCACGTTCTCAAAAAGCATAGATGCACTGGCGGGAAAATACGAGGTCATAGTCAAACTGCACCATGGACTGCCAAAGGAATGTAAGGGGCTTTTCGGAAGACGTGTACGCGTCCTGGACGAGAGGGACGACCTGCTTCCGCTGCTGAAAAGGGCAGACGTGGTGCTAAGCGATTATAGCGGAGCAGTATACGACGCGCTTCTGGTAAAAAAGCCGGTAATGCTGCTGGATCTTCCCGAAGAGCAGCTTGAAAAAAGCCTCGTGTTGAAAGGCAGCATGATGACCAGACTGCACGCGATTCTCCCGCACACCAATAGACCCGAAGACGTGGAAAACCTAATACGAGAGATTTTGGCAAGTAAAAAGCTCGGGCGCATTGAAGGAAACGTTTACAGACACCTGTTTTTCACGCCCAAAAATGCATCTGGGCTTGCAGCCGATGCAATAATTCGCCTCATAAAAGAGCGCACAAACAGGAAGCACCAACTTAGGAAACACGGAGAGCGCCTGGCTGCAAAGGCGTTGAACGCGTTAATAAGACGGAACGGGAATCCCCTTGTAAGAAAATTAGTCAAGGCGATAATTAACCGGTCAGTAACTCTGCCTCCAGAACGATCCTAACCGCGAATGGGAATAGCTCAGCCCTTGGCCGTGCGTACGAGCTCGGCCGCGCGCATAAGCGAATCCACGGTGCCGGCGTCGGACCAGAAGCCCTTGACGAAAGAGTGGGAAAGCGCGGCCTTGGACAAGTAGTGGTTATTGACGTCCGTGATTTCAAGCTCGCCCCGGTGCGAGGGCTTGAGGGACTTGACGATGGAAAAGACCGAGGCGTCGTACAGGTAGAGCCCGGTCACGGCATAGGACGACTTGGGTGCCTTCGGCTTTTCCTCGATGGAAACTAGTTTGCCGTCTTTTATTTCAGGGACGCCAAAGCGCGCAGGGTCGGGGACTTCCTTGAGGAAAATGCGGCCGCCGGACTTGAAGGACTTGATTTCGGCGGAAAAGTCGTCCTGGAAAATGTTGTCGCCGAGGATGACGGCGCAGGAATCGCCGTCGACGAAGTGCTCGGCAAGGCTAAGGGCCTGGGCAATGCCGCCGGCCTCGTCCTGGACGCGGTAGGTCAGGCGGACGCCGAGGGACTTGCCGCTTCCCAACAGCTTGAGAAAATCTCCCGCGTTCTCGGGGCCGGTGACGATGAGGATGTCGTCGAGCCCTGCTTTCTTCAGAGTCTGCAGCGGATAGAAGACCATGGGCTTGTCGTAGACCGGAAGCAAGTGCTTGTTGGTGACAAGAGTCATGGGCCGCAGCCTGGTGCCCGAACCGCCTGCAAGAACAACGCCTTTCAAGAACAAACGCCTTTTTCAGCAAAAAGCCAACGCGGGCAAACTGCCCGCATAATTCAAGGGGGTAAAGCAAATAAAACCCTGACGGGCTAAGGAATAGGACTTAAAATGGGCTACAAACTCGACGGCCGGGACGGCAAGCGGGTGCTCGTCCTGGGCGGCCTGGGCTTCGTCGGAAGCAGCGTGGCGAACAAGGCCGCGGCCTTGGGCGCAGAAGTGACGGTATTGGACGCCTGCCTCGACCCCTACGGCTGGAACTTCGAAAACATCGCCCAAATCAAGGACAACGCCAAGTTCGTAAAGACGGACATACGCGACCTCAACGCGCTCGAAAAAACATACCAAGAGTTCGAGCCGGACGAAATCTACAACTGCGCGGGCCAAGTCAGCCACGTCGACTCGATGACCGACCCCTGGCTTGACATCGACATAAACTGCAAAGGCAACCTCAACGTCGTCGAGGCCGCCAGGCGGAAGGCCGACAAGGCGAGAATAGTCTACGCCGGGACGCGGGGGCAGATTGGGAAGGCGGTTTACACACCCATCGACGAAAACCACCCGACGAACCCCACCGACGTCTACGGAATAGACAAGCTGGCCGGGGAGAAGTACCATTTGCTCTACCACGAGGCGTACGGAATGAAGACGTGCTCGGTGAGGATGAACAACTGCTACGGACCAAGGCACCAGATGAAGCACGGAAAATACGGCATACTCAACTGGTTCATAAGGCGCGCGATGAAAGGCGAGAAAATAATGGTGTACGGGACGGGGGAACAGCTGCGGGACTACAACTACATCGACGACGCTGCCGACGCGCTTTTGCTCTGCGGGCAAAGCGGCAAGGCGGACGGCCAGATCTTCGGGCTTGGAAGCGGAACGCCAGTCAAGTTCGTCGAAATGGTGGAAAAAATAGTCGAGGCAGTCGGACGCGGAAGCTTCGAAAAAGTGCCCTGGCCCGACGACCGGAAGAGGATCGAAGTCGGCGACGTCCAAGTCTCCTTCGAAAAGATACGAAAGACGCTGGGCTGGCAGCCCACGACCGGATTCGAAGACGGCCTGAGAAAGACGGTTGCTTGGTACCGGGAAGAAAACCGGCTGGAAAAATACGTCTGAAGAGTGAGGAAAATGAAGAAAGTTGTCGTGACAGGCGGCGCAGGATTCATCGGCAGCGCGTTCATAAGATGGGCGATTGAAAACCGGGGCTGGGAAATCCTGAATTACGACAAGCTCACTTACGCCGGAAATTTGGCGAACTTGAAAGACGTCGAGAAAAACAAGAAATACTCGTTCGTCAAGGCCGACGTCTGCGACGCCAAGGCAGCGAAAAAGGCGCTTAGGGGCGCGGATTTTGTCGTGCACTTTGCCGCCGAAAGCCACGTCGACAGGTCAATCAAGGACGCCTCGGCGTTCGTCAAGACCAACGTGCTGGGAACGCAGGTAATGCTGGATGCCGCACTGCAGGAGAACGTGGAAAAATTCCTCTATATCAGCACGGACGAAGTATACGGAAGCATAGAACGGGGCAAATTCAAGGAGACCGACAAGCTTCAGCCAAGAAGCCCGTACGCCGCAAGCAAGGCTGCCGGGGATTTGCTGGCCCAGGCATACTTCGTCACGTACGGATTGCCGGTGCTGGTGACGCGAAGCTCGAACAACTTCGGGCCGTACCAGTACCCGGAAAAAGTCATTCCCCTCTTCATCCTCAACGCGCTTGAAAACAAGAGGCTGCCGCTTTACGGAGACGGAAAAAACGTGAGGGACTGGATATTCGTGGAAGACAACTGCCGCGGAATCGCGACCGTGCTCGAAAAGGGAAAAACGGGAGAAGCGTACAACATCGGCGGCGAAAACGAGGTCAGGAACATCGACTTGACGAGACAAATCCTCGAAAAACTGGGAAAAAGCGAAAAAATAATCCAATACGTCGCCGACCGCAAAGGCCACGACCGAAGGTACGCCTTGGACTGCGCCAAGGCCAAGAAACTGGGATGGAAACAAGAGCACCAGTTTGAAGAAGCGCTTTCCGAGACTATAGAGTGGTATTTCCAAAACCAAAAGTGGTGGAAACCCCTCAGAAGAAGCTGATTCTTTTGCCAAGCGCACTCATTACCGGCGGCGCCGGATTCATCGGCTCGGCACTCGCCCAAAAACTGGCCGAGAAAAAGTGGCCAGTAATCGTCTACGACAACCTTTCAAGCGGAAGACGGGAGAATGTACCGGCAAAGGCCAAGCTAATTGTAGGCGACGTGCTCGACGAAGAAAAACTCGAAGAAGTCCTCCGCAAAAGCCATCCCCAAGTAGTAGTGCACCTCGCGGCCGAGCCCGACGTCAGGAAAGGCGAAGCCGAGAAAGAGAAGATTTGGCGGACAAACGTCGAAGGGACGGAAAGCGTGCTGATGGCGTGCGAAAACGCCGGGTTCCAAGGGATTATTGTATTCGCTTCCACCAGCACGGTGTACGGAAACGCCAAGAAAAGGCCGACTCCGGAAAACGCACCCAAGGCACCAGTGTCAGAATACGGAAAGACCAAGAAAGAAGGCGAAGAACTCGTACAAGACTACTGCCTCAAAAACGGCTGGCGGGGACTGGTCGTGCGGTTTGCCAATGTTATTGGACCCAAAAGCGGGCACGGAGTCATCTACGACTTCTTCGAGAAATTGAAGAAAAACGAGAACGAACTCGAAGTGCTGGGAGACGGGGAACAGGACAAGTCATATTTGTACATAGACGACGCCATCCGGGCGGTCTTGACCGGGCTGGAAAACGGCCTCGGAAGACAGGGAGAAACGAAAGTCTACAATGTCGGAAGCAGGGACGGCATCAAAGTCAAGGAAATCGCCGAAATAGTCAAACGGGCAGCAGGAGTGCCCCAGGCCGAGAGCAAGTTCACGGGGGGAAATACCGGATGGGCAGGGGACGTGCCGGCGATGTTGCTGGATTGTAGAAAATTGGAAAAACTTGGGTGGCGGGCGGCGTTTGGTTCCAGGCAGGCGGTCGAAAAAACGTGCCTGCAAATCGCGGAAAGGCGGCAAAGTTATCAGACGGGATAACAAACGATAGGCAAAACAAGCCAATTTAATCATTTTTAGCAAGATATATAAATAAGAGTTGCTAAAAAAGATATATGAACTGGTCGTTGGGTTCTTCGGAACTGACGGTTTTTCACGCGCTTTGCGGCGCGGAAGGAGAACGACAGGCGCATGGCAAGGGCTTGGCGGCAAAACTCGGATTGCCACAAAGCGCGGTCAGCCGTTGCCTGAAGTCGCTGGCCGAAAAAAAACTGGCCACTGTAAGCCGGAACGGCAAACGAAACGATGCGGCGGTTTCAGACGCGCCCCACGCCCTGGCGTTGAAAGAATTCTTCGCAGCAAACCCGCACGTCGAGCCGAAAATCCTGGCGCACTCCGGCATGCGCGCATTGTCCGGGCTGCTTTTTCCAGGCGCGTCAGTTGCCAGAGTCAAAAAAACGGGTTTTCTTGCCGAAATTACTGCGCGGCGCGCTCTTTCAAAGCTCCGGGACGCAGGAGTGGTTGGACGCAAAAGCCCCACGAACTATTTTCTATTGTTGCCTGGATTGGAAAAAGCCGTGGGCGAATACGTTTCCTTTGCGGCAACGCAGGCGGCGAAAGGCGCGCCGGGCTCGGTAATTGCCAAAGGCCCCTACGGCCTTCTTAGGACCAGTTCGGAAAACGTTCCCGGGCTTATGCAGCCAACGGGCCTGGGCGCACTGCAAGAATTTGGAGTCAAAATCATCCAAACCGGCTTCAAAGACTATTACTACAACGTTTTCGGGCAAGTCAAAAAACCGGGGCTGGAAGAGGCAATAACCCACGCCTTGATCAGGGCGGCCTCAATTAACAGCACGCGGGAAACGTCATACGCCTTGCTTGCATTGCACAAAAACCGCGGAAAAATCGGCGAAGAAACGTTTTTGGCAGCAGCCGGCGACTTGGGCGCAGAAACAACGGCGCGGCAGGCGCTTGATTTTGCCAAGGCATTCGCAGAAGGCCGCAAAATCCCGGCC
>CAYVQS010000059.1:0-7168 GCA_964453195.1 Microcaldota archaeon
AGCAAACCGTTGCGGACGCGCTGCTCGTCTGCAAGGAAAGGAAGATGCATTTCTACGACGCGCTCCTCGTTTCGACGATGCAAAATGAGGGAATACGGGAAATCGTTACCGAGGACGAGAAAGAGTTCAAAAAAATAAGCTGGCTCAGAGTTACGAATCCGTTCAAGGTTTGACGCGGGAGCGTCACTTGATTCTCAGGGACTTGATGAAGTCCTCGGCTTCCTTGTCCGCGGGGGCGGGCGTCTTTTTCTTGGCCTTGGTCTTTTTCTTCTTCTCGTCGAGCTCTTCGCGCACGGCTTCGCGGATTGCGCGCACCAGGTCCTTGTACTCGGTGTGCGCGGCCCTGATTTCCTCGAGGCGCTCGCGGTGCGACTCCTCTTGTTCCTGCATTTCCTCGAGCCGGGCCTCGAGCATTTCCTTGTCCTCGAACTCCTCTTCCTCGTCCTCGCCCGCCTTGGCCTTTTCGCGCTTCTCGATTCCCTCCAATGCCAGGGTCTTTGCGGGCTCGAGGTCTTCGGCCATTTTCTTGACCTTGCCGCCCTTCTTGGCGGCGAATTCCTGGATTCTCTGCGTCTCCTTTGCAAGTTCGTCCTCAAGCGCGGTAATCTTGGCGTGCAGCTCGTCGTTTTCCTTGCGCTGCTTCTCCAGCTTCTGGACGAGCTCCTCCTCGTCGCGCAGCATCTCGGCGATGAGCTTGTCGCGCTTGTCGATTTTCATTCCTTCCTCTTCTTCGGCCATTTGGACACCAGTTGTATGCTTTTTTCACGAAAAGGGGGTTTTAAACTATTCGGTTAGTGGGCCGCCGGTCGGAAACGGAAAACGAGTACGGGCTATTTCAGCGCCTTTCCTATCTTTTCCCGCACGAAGCTGCGCTTGCGCATGGACTGCAGGCCATCGCCGATTTCCCCTTCTTTTGGGGGGCTGGCGCCTTCTTCGCCTTGCCTGAGGACGGGCTCGTACTTCGCGGCCTGCCTGATGTCGCGCACGGACAAGTGGGTGACGCCGGGCTGGGACTGTTGGCCGAAGTCCATTCCGCCCTGGCCGATGGAAAAAGGCAGCGGAGTCAGCGGGTGCTTGGTCGCGCGCATCTTGATGATTTCCAGCGTGCGCGGCGGCTGTTCGCGCGGGTCGAGCCTCAAATAGATGATGCCGTCCACAAGCGCCTCGGCGATTCCGAACTTGGAGAACCGGTCGCCCTCGGCCTCGGACGAAATGAATATGGTGCATCCCTGCTTGACGATTTCCGACAGCAGCCTGGCCGTGTACACCATGCGCTCGTAGTCGTTCTTGAACATGAGCTCGAACGAAGTAAGGGAGTCTATGAATATGCGCTTGGCGGTCGTGGCGTGCAACAGTTCTGCGATGACTATGGACTCCTGCTTGGCGAAAAGCTCTATCTGCAGGGGGTTGACGAGGCTGATGGTCAGCAGACCCTTGGCCTCGAGGTCCTCGATCGGCGTCCCCAGGGAGGCCATGTTTTCCCGGATTTTGCGCGCCGGGTCGTTGAACGACAGCAGGACCCCGGCCTCGCCGTACTTGGTGGCGCCGTTGTAGAGCACCTGCGCGCCGAACGTGGACTTTCCCGCGCCGGCCTTTCCGCTGACGAGCACGACCGAGTTCTCGGGCACGCCGCCCTCGAGCCCGGCGTCGAGCCTCGGCATCCCCGTCGCCACCCGCACAAGCCTGTTTTCCATCATTTCATCCCGTTGCGTCTAGTTATCTTTTGATTACCATGTTCGGGAATTTTTTGGGAAACCTTGTAACTCTTCGAGTTACGAGGCCTCGCAACCCACGGGTTGCAAGGAAATTCAGTAAAACCATAGTCGTTTTTCATCTTTTGATTACCATGTTGGGGCTCTGTTTCTTGAGCGCGGCGTTGATTACGTAATCTTTGTCGATGTAGTAGTTGGCCATGACGAGCCCGAGCTTGTTGACGTCGTTTACGTTGTTGGACAGGAGCCATTCCAGCACCAGCTTCTTGTCCGCGAGGTCCTGTTCCATTTCCTGTATCGTCATTCCTGTGTGCGCGCTCACCTCGTCGAAGATCTTGTTCGACGGGTTGACGCGCTCGAACGAGTCGTTCCTCGGGTCGTGGCGGTGCGTGAGGTTGAGCTCGACGCCGATGATTCCTGCGCTGGGCAGGATTTCCACTATCTGGCTGATTCTCCGCGTCCCGGTGCGCCTGTCGCGGAACGCGGTGACGAACAGGTGGATTGCCTCGAGCTCGGAGGCGGGGACGCTGATGGGAGGCTCGGTGACCCTCTTGAACGCGGCGCTGGCGTTGTCGGAGTGGAACGTGGAATACACCGAGTGGCCGGTGTGGATGGCCTCGAACAGCACCTGCGCTGCCTCGTGCGTGCGGACTTCGCCCAGCACGATGCGGTCGGGCCGCATCCTCAGCGAGTTGACCATGAGGTCAAGCATGTCGACCCCGCCCTGGCCTTCCTGGTTGGCGGGCTGCGTCAGCATGGGCACCCAGTGCGAGAACTCGGGAAGCTGGAGCTCGCGCGTGTCCTCGATGGTGACTATTCTCTGGTTTGGGGGTATGAACGGCAGGATTGCGTTCAAATAGGACGTTTTTCCCGAGCCCGTGCCCCCGACGACGATGATGTTGGACTCGTACTGCATGGCGAGCCAGATGAACGAGAATATCGACGCGTCTGCGGTGTGGGTGCGCATGAGGTCGACTATGGTCCACGGGTGGCGGGCGAAGCGCCTGACCGTGATAGTGTTTCCTGCGCTGCTGACGGGCCACAGCGTGGCGTTGACGCGGTCTCCGCTCATCAGGCTGGCGTCCAGCAGGGGCTTGAGGTTGGTGATGCTCCTGCCCACGCGCCGGGCAATGGACTCGCTCATCTCCCTCGTTTTCTCCTCGTCCTCTATCTGTATGTTGGTCTTTACCCAGCCGAACTTCTTGTGGTAGAGCCAGGTCGGCTGCTGCGCCGAGTTTATCACGAACTCTTCCAGCATCTCGTCGGAGAACAAAAGGTCGATGTCGCCCAGGCCGAGCATGTCGTTGACCAGAAGGTCGGTGAGTATGTTGCGGTCGCGCTCCTCTACTCCGGGGAAGTTGGCCACGATGAGGTCGTTGGCGTCCTGCGTGAACTTCTTTTCCAGCTCGGCGTATTTGCGCGGGTCGGTAAGCCCGCCGGATTCGAGGTTGATGGTCTTCGAAAGCTGGCCGCGGATGGTTTCCAGGATTGCCGCCGTGGCCTCGCCTATCTCGGGCCGGTTGAGTATGTAAAGCGGCACGAATTCCTGGCGGATTTTCATTACTTCGACGAAGATCGGGATGCGCTTGTAAGCAAGCTCGTAGGAGTCGACCACGTTTTTCGCGAACTGCTTTGCGCGCGCCCCCACGTCCGCGGGCGGCCTGCGGAGCACGAGCTTGGGCGGCTCGAGGGGGTTGGTCTGGTCCACGAAGGCGAGCTGGTTTGCGGCCAGGCCTATTCCCCACGCCTGGAAGTGCTCGCCGGTGAGCTTCTTGTAGATTGCCTGGGCCTGCTGGAGCGTGATGTAGTTGCCGTGCCTCGACGCGTAGTCGAGCACTTCGTCGGCGATTGTCAGCACCGGCCGCAGGCGCAGGAACGGCTTGTCCTCGGTTTCAAGCTGGGCGAGCTTCGCCTTTTTTCCCAGCCCTATTTCCTCTACCATTTTTTCCGCACCGTTTGAGCGCTAGTTTGTACTCCGTGTCGCTTTAATTTTGCTGCTGTTCCTTTTTCCCAGGTCAGGGCATTCCGGGCCTTTTCTTCCCGGGTTCCTCGGTCTTTCCGAAGAACGCGCGCCTGGCCCGCATCTGGCTTTCGATTGTCTGGGACTCGAGGCGCTCGGCATCTATCTTTTCCTGCTTGGCCGCCTCTTCCTTGCGCTTTTTCTTCTCGGTGAACTGGTTGTAACCGAACCACCCGGCGCCCGCAATGGCAAGCACGATTACCACCTTGAACCAGTCCTCTTCGTAGAATTCCTTGGGCGGGGGCGTCGGGTTCCTGGTCGCGGGAACGTTGAGCGGGCTCAGCTTGGCGCCGTCGGCGGTGGTTGCCGTGATTCTTATCAGGTCCCCCTGTTCGGTGGGCGTGAATTCGAAGCGCATCATTCCCGCCGCGTCGGTAATGCCGCTTGCAAGTGCCTCGGTCTTTGAAGTGATTACGTTGGTTTTCTCCACCGTGACCGTGACTCCCGCCACGGGCTTTCCCGCGGCATCCTTGACAAGCGCGCCGCCGGAGAACTTTTCGCCGATGAATATCTGCTTGCTTGTGAGTTCCACGCTCAGGAACGGCCGGGTCTGGGCCTTGAACGCGGCGTCAAGGCCGCCTTTCAAGACGCGGGCCTCGAGAGACTGGGCAGAATAGGTGTTGCCGGCCTTGAGCTTGTAAGTCAGGGTGAACATCTCGTTCTGCTGGGCGTATTCGAATTCGGTCTCGTTGCCTTCCACCAGCACCTTGAAGTCCTCCTTGGATAGCGCGCGGCAGGCCTCTTCCTTTTCGTTGGTGGCGCGCAGCCTCACCGTTATTTCCGAGGGGGAGACGGGTTTGGCCTCGACGAGTTCCGCGGTGCATCCGCTGACTGTTATGGGCACGGTCTCGGTGGCCACGTTCCCTTCGCGCGCGACGCTGAAGACCAGGTCGCGTATGCCAAGCTCGTTGGGCACGTAGATGGTGCCGACGTAGGCGGCGAAGTCCTGGCTGTAGGCCAGTGCGGTGGAGGAATTCCCAAGCTGCGCCTTTATGTCAAGGTCCTTCACCGTCTCGTTGTTGAAGTTCTTGATGGAAAGCTGCACGTTGAGCGAGCTGCCGGCGGACACCGCCTGGAGCCGAGTCGGCGTGGTTATGTCCATAAGATAGTTGCCGTAGAGCACGAAGTTGTTGACGCCGGTCCCGCTGTTGCCGTAGGAGTCGGTGACGTTGGCCTTCACCAGGTAGGTCCCAAGCGAGTTGAGTTCCGAGAACGTGTAGCGCGCCTCGTAATTGCCCATCGCCTCGGAGGTTTCGAGCACGGTCTCGTTGCCCTGGATGTCGCGCAGCACGATTGCCGGCCTCTGCGAAGTCGCGGAAATGCCGTTGGGGTCGAAGACCTTTACCGTGAACACGCCGGTTTCGCCGCGGATGTAGTTCCTCTTGTTGACGTCCACCTGGACGCGCATGACGTTGCTGACGTTGATCGACAGGGCCTGGCTGGCGGAGATTTTCTTGGCGTCGTCGGCGTTTACGCCCTCGACTTTCACTGAGTATTCGCAAATCCTGGAAGAGAGGGACCGCACCTGCCAAAGCGCGGTTGCCGTCGCCCCGCCCGCGATGTTCTGGAGCGTCTTGTTGGCGGACTCGGTGGTTTCAAGCGCCAGGCACCGGGAATCGGTCACCAGGGATGCGACGGGCTGGAGCAGGCCGCTGCTGCCCTTGTTGGTTATCCTCGCAATCACCGTGAAGTGGCGGCCGGCGGCCACGGGCTCGCCCGTGAGGGCCGAGGCGTTTATCGTGAACGCGCCCGGCGTCTGCACGGTGAGGACCACGTTTCCCGCACTGACGTTGGTTCCCGCCTTGGAGTCGGTGCCGTTGAGGAAAACGTGGCAGTATCCCGTGCTCTTCATCGAAAGCAGCGTTGAGTACGTCGAGTTGGCGTCGTCAGGCGCGACGTTGATGCCGGAAAACGAGGCCGCGGACAGCGTGCACACCGAGGCGTTGACCACGGATGCTGCAACGGCGACTCCGTTGCCCGCGCCGTTTCCAGTGTTGGTTAGCACTATCGACAGGTTGAAGACCTGGCCCACGCTTGCAAGGCTGCTTGTCGTTGCCGCGCCCTGTGAAACGAGCCTGCCGGAAAGCGCGAGGGCCGGCGGATAGACCTTGGCGGCCATGGACGACGAGTTGAAGAACAGCGCGGTCGAGGACGAGCCCGTGACGTTGGCGCTCCACTGCTCGTTGCGGTCCCCAGAAATCGAGGCGACCGGCTTGGCGGTGGCGTAGATGGTGGCCGACGCGGTCCCCCCCGGCGCCACGGCGCCCGTGCAGGTTACCGCAGTTGCGGCAGTGCAGGACACTCCCGTGGCCGAGACGTTGGCGACGGTGTAGTCTATGCCTGCGCGCGGCGGGGTGATTACTATGGTTGAGATTGACTCGTCGGCGGCGTTGTTTGCCACCGACACCACGAAGGGAACGGGCATGCCGACGTCGGCGCGGTTGGGCGTGGCGATTTCGGCGGTGACGGTGCCGGCCGAAAGCGCCGCTGCGGCGAATGAGGATAGCAGGACGAGGAATGCAAACAGGCTTTTGCGGGTGGGGTTCATTCCGGACTAGATTATCCTCGCCTGCTTTAAAATCTCTGTGTTTTTCCTGGGCCAAATCTTCGAAACTGTTTTAAACAAACCGTGCCTGTTTTACTCGGTAGAAAGCAATGCTCGCCTCGAAAATAGTCTTTGCCCTGGACTCCGTCGCCCCGGCAACGCTTGCCGCGGAGGACGACCTGGTGGGCTTCGTCATCGGCGACCTCAACCGCGAGGTCGAGACCGTGGGCGTGGCGTGGATTCCGTCGGTCAAGGTGCTTGCCGAGTCGGTCCGCCAGCAGGTCGACTTCCTCGTCGTCCACGAGCCTCTGTTCTACGAGGAGCAGTCGTTCCGCTTTCCCGGAATAGAGTTTTTCGAAAAGCCCTCCAACTATTTCCGCCTCAAGAAGATTTTCGAGCGCGACATGTGCGTCTACATCGCGCGGTCCAACTACGACGAGTGCAAGGGCGGCACCGCAGACCTGCTTGCAAACGCGCTTAAGATAGACGTGTCCGACCGCTTCAAGTCGGGCCGTATCGGCTCGATCGAGGACAAGCCCCTGTCGGAAATCATCACCACGCTCCAGGGCAACCTTACCTGCGAGAACATCAAGATAGTCGGCGACGTCGAGTCGCCCCGCAAGTTCAACCGCATCGGCTGCTACGTGGGGCCCGGCCTGGCCTACCGCGACATCATAGAGGAGTTCTATCTCAAGGGCTGCCAGGTGCTTGTCTCGTACGGCCTGAACGAAGAGAACTCGGTCTACGCCAGCGAACTAGGCCTAGCCCTCGTCGAACTCGAGCGCCATTCCATCGAGGCCCCGGCCATGCACGCCCTCGCCGAAAAGCTCGAGACGTCGCTCAAGGACGTCAAGATAACATTCGCCGTCTATGACACCAACCAGTACGGAG
>CAYVQS010000059.1:7178-7400 GCA_964453195.1 Microcaldota archaeon
AAGATAAAGTTCTTCGAGCACGAGTCTTTAGTGACTAGTTTCTGATTCTTTTCATAGGCTCGGCGTTCGGATTATTTTGCCGTTTTCTTCGTCTTTGCGTTTTTCTTCCTTTTCCTTTCTGGTTCTTTCCTGCATTTTCAGGAAGGCATGTGCTTCCGTGAGCGACACGGTTTCCAGGCGCTGGAATTTTTCGTTCATGTAATCGGAGAATTCTCCCCTTTC
>CAYVQS010000060.1:0-7222 GCA_964453195.1 Microcaldota archaeon
TCCGACACGCGCAAGGTGTGGGACACGATCTACGGATTCCAGGCCCAGGAACTCAACTCGCTGTCGGACCAGGGACTGATGACCAACAAGGCCGGCACGCCGATAGAAATCAACGTCAACCTCCACCCCGGCAACACCCAATACTTCAAGATTTCGGATGTCGCAAAGGTGCTGGGCCGTTCCGAGGACGAAATCGCCAAGGACTTCGGCGTCAACGTCACTGACTCGATTTCGGCCGAGCAGGTCGAGGCCGAGGTTTCGAAGAAGGGCGGTCCCCAGAACGCGGTCCAGAAACTGCTTGGAATGTCCTCGCCCGTCGAGGTTCAGAAGCCTAATTACAACAACTACAAGGTCAGACTGCCAAGCGGCCAGGAACTCACGCTCGACGAAATTTTCAAGATGCAGGAAATCAACCAGGACAAGACAGCGTGCATGCTGGACAACGCCGACATCCGCGGCAAGGTATCGTACATCGCCTCGCTGGACGACGACCTGCAGTACGGCTTCTCGCTTTCGGGCACGACGTTCAAGGCCCGCCAGCACTTCACTTCCACCAACACCATCGGCGCCCTCTCGCTCAACGGCGGCGCCAACATCGTCATCCCCCGCAGATACCTCAACTTCATCAAGAAAATCGGCCAGTGGATGTGGATAGACACCGGAATGACCTTCGCCGAAGCCGGCCTCGCGTTCAGGAGCAAGCTCGACCTCGAACGCTCGGTCAATTCCTGGAAAACCGCGTCCCAAGACATTTCCGCGCTGCCCTCCGACGCAGTTGCCGAACGCCAGCTTCAAGACGCGCTTGCCAGACTCGAGCCCGGCAGTCAGGGTCCGTTGAACTCGTATTACCAGGTCTATTCCACTTCTGCGCCCGATGCGAAGCTCCTGCAGCGCAACATAGATGCCCTCGAAGGAGCAACGTCTGCCGAAGCTACTAAGATGCGCACGGCTTTGCAGGAAATAGCTGACGAGGCCGGCGATGACAAATCCAAGTTGGCGCAGCTTTTGGAAGACCGGCGCTCCGAAATCCGCAAGCAGACTTCGTTTTTGGATACTGACGACCAGGTAATCCGCCGCCAAAGGCGCACCAACGAGATTGAAAATACTCTGAGCAAGAACGGCTACGTCAGCCAGACCGAACTGCAGAAGGCCAACGCGCTTGCCCAGAACCTGCTGACGCGCGCGACCTTCAACACGGTGTTCGGCTGGGCGTCGCTGGGGCCGGCGCGCATCGCCCTTGAGCTTGCCGACGACCTGACGTTCACTTCGCTTTCCGGCCGCAACAAGGACAGCTACGTCAAGATAATGGCCAACAACTTCGACCTGGCAGCCGACTGGCGCTCCGCCACCAACTTCATGATGTCCGGCGAAGTCGTCGACGTAATCAGCGACCTCACCAAGGCAGGCATTCCCACGGCAATCTACCACGTCGGCAACATGATGCTCCTCAACGACGGCGCCAGCGACGACGACGCCAGCGCCGACTCGCTCACCAGCATTTCGCTCCGGCAGGAAACCGCGCACTGGCAGGTAATGACCAGCTGGCGCGGCGTCTCCTACACCACCAACTTCGAAAAGCTCCAGGCAAAGGAAGACTGGGCACGAATGCCCCTGAATATTTCCAAGATGGACCTCGGCGTCAATCTCAACCGCAAGAAAGAGCTCGAGTCTTATTACAAAGGCTTCACACTTCTCGCGCCGGTCCTCAGCTGGGCAATAATGGGCCCGATACAGGGCCTTCCGTCCTCGTTCCTCCTGCTCAACCGCATCTTCATCATGGACTTTTACATCTCCCACTTCGCCGACCCTTCCAAGTACAACCCCGAAGAACTGTGCTCGGACGAAAAAGTCCAGCAATGGGTCAACTACTACCTTGCATTCGCCGCGGCAGGTCATGCACTCAACATCTATTCGCTGTACTCTGTCGAAATCAAAGGCATAATGGGCAATCTTCTCGAAAACCGCATAGTGCAGATGAGCAAGCTTCCGGCGCTCACCAAGAAATTCCCCTCCATCGCCTTCGCGTCCACTCAGGCGGGCAAGCTCGTCGACGTGCTTAACAAGATTTCGCCGCCGACCGACATCGGCAAGGCGTGGGCCGCCACAAAGGGCATGCAGTATGTTTCCACCTGCAAGGACGACCAGTACCTTATCCTTGGCTACCAGCAGATTTCCAAGAGCGACTCGGAGGGAATAGGGGCGCTGAAAAAGAAGCTCAACCCGGTGGGCTTCGACCAGCTCTTGGGCAACCTTTCGATAGGCAACGCCTTGGCGGGCGTGGGCCAGTCCGTCGACAAGTCCGCCATGTCGGAAATCATCAACTTCCGCGCCACGATGAACGACCAGACGGGCCAGGCGTCGCCCAACAAGCTCTTCTACGTCCACATAAACGGCGCGACCCAGCAGTGGTGGGGCGTGTTCAACCACCTGGGCGAAAAGTGCTTCCGCAAGTGCTACGACAGCAACTTCTCGGCAATCTGCGCCACCGAAGACGGCCTCATCCTCACCAACAAGCGCACGGGAGAACAGACCAAGCTCGCCGACCGCGACCGCGCCCTGATGATTCTCGACGAACAGGCGAACGCCCGCTCCATCGTGCCCAACCGCCTAATCTACGCAGAACTGGCGTGCGGCGCCACTCCGGTAATGCGCGTTGGGATGGAGCGCCGCCTCTCGCTTGACACTTCGTCGTGCGCGGGCACGCAGTGCATTTCCCAGGCCCTGCAGTCCCTGACTGGCCAGCCGGTCGGCAGCGATGCATCGTCGGTCCTCGGGCAAGTAAGCTACGTCCGCACGTCCAACGGCGCCGTGCTGTTCGACGGCTCGTCCATCCGATTCCTGCGCAGCAGGGGCGTCGAAAAGGAAGGCGTGCTTGGAATCGGCTCGTCCACCGACGAGTCCGGAACAATGAACGGCACCGAAGAGTCGTCGCTGCTTTCCAAGACCCGCAGCCTCGAAGGCACCGAGACGCGCTATCCCAGCGTCGACACCGAGGACGCGCTGCAGGCCGGGTTCATCCAGGGCGACATTGCCGGCGCGTCGTCGGTCGCAATCCTGGGCGACGGCAGCGTCCGCGTATCGGGATATTCCGGCAACGCGTCCGAAGGCTCGGAGGACGCGGGCTTGCTTGAAACCATTTTCCTCAGCCGCGGCAAGATAGAATACGACCAGCTCAACCACCGCCTCATCGTCGCGCTCTACGTGCTTGGCGAGGCGAGTTCCAAGTCCGTTTCCCAGATAAACGCGGGCCCGGCTTCCAACACCGATCCCAATACCGGCCAGCAGCTGCCGGCGATTTCCGTCCACATTACTTCCAAGCCGGGCCAGGAAGAGTTCGCCAAGGACCTGCAGCAGGGAATCGACAAGGTCCAGGGCGACGGCGGCTTCCAGATGTTCGACACCCAGGACAAGACGTACTACATTACCACCGACGCTGCCGGCAACCAGGTGCTGCGCATCCTCGACAAGAAGACCGGCGTCTACACTGACTACAAGATTACCGGCCCCGCGTCGCGCGAGGGCGACAAAGTCGTCATTCCGACCGAAAAGGGCAATTTCTCGTTCAACCTTGCATCGAATCCCCAGACCGGCTATCCGACGCTGACGGTGCAGGGCGCCGACGGCTACAAGGACATTGCCACGCTGCTCGCCGCGCGCGGCCAAAACGGCATACTCATCTTCGACCCATCCACGGGAACGTTCCGCGCCTACAACGGCCAGGACATTCCGTGGAACCCCGACTTCGCCACGAAAGGATTGACGTACTTCGGCACGCAGGACGGCACGCGCGGAATCGCCGCCGACAACCTGCTTGGCCCCCGCTCCAGCGGAGGAGACGGCAGAGACACCGGCGGAATCAACCCGCTGCTTTTGCCCTCGGTGCCCGAAGAGCCCCTGTACTACGCGCTGTTCATCGCCGCAATAGTGGGCTGCGTGGTAGCGGTGAGAATCAGCGTGCGCCGCAGGCGCAGATGACGCCAGTGCGCGCGCCTAGCGCCAAGGCTCTATTTTAGCGGGACAAAACTAACTGATTAGCTTGAAGCCGAAAACTAGCGGGTTTCAGGCGGCGGCTTGCTGTGCGCGTTCCTTTGCCTGGCGCCGTATTTCCGCCGACACGAGTGACGCGAACTTGGCGGCGTGGGCGTCGGGCAGCGAGTCCTTGAACCTGTGCCCGATTGCAATCGCGCGCTCGGCCGGCGTGCTTGCGGAAATCGGAAGTTTTTTGTCTGAGCGCTCGGCAACTTCCTGGACCTGGTGGAACGCGCGCGCAATTGCCGGCGCGTGGGCTTCGTGGTCCGCGACCCCGGCGCCTGCCAGGATTCGTTCGGCGGCGCGCTGTTTCTTGCCGATGGAATCGTCCTTGCTTGTGCCGAGCCTGCCGGGCGAATAAAGCGGAGTAAGGCCGGTGAAGAGCGCCTGTGCAACCGAGCCGCCGCTTTTTCTTCCCGTCTTCATTTTTTCGGCTGCGTCCAAGTGCGCGGCGGCTACGAGCCTGACGAAGTCGTTGACGTGGCCCGCGCCCGCGTCCTGCCTGCCGGTGAATTCTCCCAAGTGGGGGGCGAGTTTGCCGGCTGCCTGCTGTTGGCCGCTTTGCGGGGGCTGCCTGGGGCGCGGCTGGCGCGTGGCCTGTCCTGCGCCGGCCTGTGGCTGGGTTCCGTAAAAGTTCTGGATGATTACCGGCTGGCCGGGCGCGCCGGGAAACAGCGGATGGCCGCCTTGAACGGTAACGTTAGTTGCCTGCGCCTGGGCCTGTGATTGTCCGCCTTCCTGTTCGCCTGCTTCCGGTTCTGGTGCCGGTTCGGGCGCAGGAGCGGGTTCTTGGGGCCGTGGCTGTTCGCGGGGCGCAGTCAGGTCGACGCCGTGCATTTCCGCCGAGCGGACGAGCGCGGAGACCAGGACGTTGCGCACGCGCGTCTTTCCCGAAGTCAGGATCGTCATCGTGCGGCGGGGAATGATGTACCGGCCTGCGGCAGTGGCGAGGGCCTCCTGCATGTGTGGGCTGGTGAGCAGTTGTTCGAGCTGTCCCGTGTCGTGCAAGTGAGTAATGTTCTGGAGAATTGCGTGGCTGTACGGCCGTCCCGTGCGCTCGTCGATTTGCCGGTCGTGGTAGGTGCCGCGCATCATTTCTGCGAACAGTTGTTCGACCTTGGGCTTGTCGAGCCGCGTGGCAACGTAGCTGAGGGCGTCGGCCGAGCGCTGGTCGCGCCTCTCGTGCCCGAAGCGCGGCATTATCCTGTCCGAGTCTATGCGCTCGTTTTCGAGCCTTGCCCAGCGCCACATCCGGGGCGAAAACGAGCCGCGCCTTATTGCCCAGCGGCCTATCGCGCGCTGGATGGGCGCGGCGAAACGCTGGAACGGGTTGGGCTTGATTGTCCTGCGCAAGTCCCAGATGTTCATGCGCTTTTCTATGAAGCTTCTTTTCGGCGCGGCCATGAATAGGAAAGTGGAAAAACCACTATTTAAATCCGAGAGCCGGGAGCGGCTTTTCCTTCCCGGCCCGGGCCGGAAAAAGCGTGGAGTTTTTATACTTTCACGGACCAGAAATATTGCTAGTTTTCGGCGCCCCTTTAGCCCAATCAGGACGGTTCATCACGGCGGCTGAAAACTTCATTGCCTCTGTAGCTCAATCTTGTAGAGCGACTGCCTAGTAAGCAGTAGGTTGCGGGTCCAAATCCCACCGGGGGCTTTCAGTAAAATTCGCTCGCAAAATCCAAGAGGTTGTAAAAAATGGCAGGAAAATTCCCCGTCGCAGACAAGGCGTTCGTCGCGGTCAAGGTATGCAAAAAATGCAAGGCCCGCAATCCCGCCGGCGCCAAGAAGTGCCGCAAGTGCAACTATCCCTCGCTGCGCTCCAAGAAAGTAAGGAGAAAGGAAAAGGCGTAAGGCCTCTTTTTTTCTCTTTTTTCCTTTTTTTTTTTCTTTAATCCCGTTTTCTTCTTCGACCGGATGGCGAAGCCTGCCGCGAAGGACGGGCTTTTTTCAGAAAAGCAGTTTTCCGCCTCGCATGAACGCTATCCATTTTTTGCCGTCGTAGATTTCGACGGTCGGGTTCTTGGCAATCGCGTCGAAGTGGTGGTCGGAGTGGATTGTCCCGCCGGTCCCTTTCTGCGCTATCGAGTCGCCGAAGCCCAGATGAATGGAGCCGCCGGCCTTTTCGTCGTGCAGCGTGTCGCCGATGAATTTCGGGGGCCATGAGCCCGATTCCGAATTCGCCGACCTGCGACGCTTCGGGGCTGTGGGAAAGCTGTTTTCTCAGTTCCGGGTGCATGTCTCCGGTCAAGACGGCCTGGTTGTCGCGTATTTCCACCACTGCCGGCTCTTTCCACCCCTCTATGTTGGGGACGTGATGCAGCACGATTGTCCCGTTGGACGTGATTGGCGACGTGAAGACTTCTCCCCCGATGTTGCCGAACCTCGCGGAGTATTTTCTTATCTGGCCCGTGCTCGAGACGAACGCGCGTTCGCGGCCGTTCCATTCCATTTCCAGCACGTGCCTTTCGTCGGTAGTGATTCGTATTCTCTTTGCCTTGGAGAGGACTCTTATTAGTTCGTCGCCGCGCCGCTCCAGCGTCTTTGGGGAGACGCTGAGCAGGCCGAGGACTGCTTCGAGCTTGGAAGTCGGCACGTGCGCCACGTACGCGCCCTGTTCGCAGATCTTCCGTATGTCCGCCCGAAGCGGCAGGGCGTGCGTGAGGTTGACGATGTTGACTCCGTCGGGATTGGCTTTCAGCCGCTGGGCGGCGGCTTTTTGCACTCTTGCAAACGCGGTTTTCTGGCCCATTCCCCGCAAGTCGAACAATTGGGTGTTCGCGCCCATTGTTTCTGCGCGGCTGGTCACCAGCCGTGCAAAGTCAATAAGGTTATCGTGGTCGGTGACGACCATGACGTCGTGCCCACGTTGCGTGCCTAGGCATTCAAGCATCCGCTTCGCGGCAATTTCCATCCGGCGCATAACGGTCTCCCCTTAGCAACTTTCGTCCTTTCCGGAATTTAAATGCGGGGGCGGCGCCCACTTTGATTGGAGTGCAGGAGGGCGGATTTGAACCGCCGAACCCCTGAGGGAGGGGCTCTTAAGGCCCCCGCCATTGGCCGGACTAGGCGACTCCTGCATTTTCGATTTTTTTCGTTTTTGGGTTGAAAGCCTTTTCCCTGAATTTGCCAAGAGGCAAATTTGGGGCGTCGCCATCAGGCGAGCGTCAAAAGGCTTTCGGCGGCTCCTGCG
>CAYVQS010000061.1:0-7095 GCA_964453195.1 Microcaldota archaeon
ACGGAAAGAACATTTCCGACGAAGAGTTCGCCGCCGTGGCCGAAACCGTGCTGGGCATTGCCGAGAAAGAGAACAGAAAAAGACTGGCGAAAAAACAGGAAATCATAAGCAATTTCGAGGCCTTGACGGCCATGGCGCTGCTGTTTTTCAAGAACAAGGGAGTCTCGGCCGCGGTGCTCGAAGGCGGAATGGGAGGACGGTACGACTCCACCACCGCGGTGCCCGCGCTTTTGGTCGTAATCACCAACGTTTCGCTCGACCACACCGTCGAGCTTGGCTCGACCGTTGCGAAAATCGCTTCGGAAAAGGCGGCGGCAATCACGCCGGGGTGCGTCGTGGTCACCGGAGCCGACGGCGCGGCTTTCGAGGAAATCCGCGAAGAGGCGTTCAGGAAGCGGGCGGTGCTCGTCCCGGTCAACGACACCAACGCCGCCGAAGTGTCGTTCGGCTTCCCCGTCGTGTCGCTTTCGGGAACCGCAGTCCAAGTCACTGGAAGGCACGGACCGCGCGTGCTGCGAACGCGGCTCATCGGCTCGTTCCAGGGCCAGAACCTGGCGCTGGCGTACGCCTCGGCCCTGCACTTGAGGGAAATCGGCGCAAAGATTCCGGACGCCGCGCTCGAAGCCGGTTTGTTCGAGGTCGACTGGCCTGGCAGGATGCAAGTAGTGCGCCAAGAGCCGCTGGTGATTTTGGACGGGGGGCACAACCCTGCCGCGGCGCGGGAAGTTGCGCAGACCATGGAAGAGCTGTTCGACGGAAAGAAGGCCGTGCTGGTCGCGGGCGTGCTTGCCGACAAGGACGTCGCGGGAGTGGTGTGGCAGCTGTGCCTGCACGCAAACCAGGTGGTTGCCACGCAGCCGAAGAACCCGCGGCGCGCGCCGGCAAGGCAGATTGCGGCGGAGGCAAAAAAGTACGTCAAGGACGTGTTCGAAGAGCCGGACGCCAAAAAGGCCTTCGCGCTCGGCCTCGAACTCGCGAAAAAAAGCGGCTCGCCGCTGCTTGTCGCCGGGTCGCTTTACCTGGTGGGCGAGGCCGAGGAGTTTTTCGGCCGGAACCCGTGACTTTGAGTTTCGGTTTTAAAAGAATGACGCGCCTTATATAGTCGTTCGGCGCTGTTTTGTTTTCCAGCCATATGGAATAGAGGTGGGATTGATGAAAAAAATCGGAGAATACTCATCCAAAGAAGCCTTGTTCTTGGCGCTCTTCACAATTGCCGGCGTCGTGCTTTCCAGCGTCGCGTTTTCCAACGTCTTGGGAGTCTCCAAGACCGCGTTCTCGCTGTTCCAGTTCGTCGCGCCAGTCGGAGCGCAGCTGTTTTCCCCGGCAATCGGCGTGCTGGGCGTGGTCCTGGTCTCACTTGCAAACTTTTCAATCAGCGGCGCGGCAATCCAGTTGACGGGAATGGTCTCCATCTTCACGCTGTCCGCGGCCGCATACTACTTCGGCTCGAAGGACAGGAAGGTCCTGGCCGTTCCCGTGGCCGCAATGGCGCTTTTCGCGCTCCACCCCGCCGGCTCCCAGGTCGCGTGGTTCGGGCTTTTTTGGCTCGTGCCAATCGCGGTGCATTTTCTGGCAAAGGACAACCTGTTCGCCAACTCGCTTGGAGCAACGTTCACGGCTCACGCAATAGGCTCGGTGGCCTACCTGTACGCGTTCAACATCGGCGCCGAGGTCTGGGCCGCGCTTCCGCCCATAGTGGTGTTCGAAAGGCTGTGCTTCGCCGCCGGAATCGCGGGCTCTTATGTCGTTGCGCACACCCTGCTTGCAGCGGCGTCGGAACACTGGGATTTGTCGGCGCTGAAAATCGACCGCCGCCACGCGTTGAAAATGCCCGGCTTCTAAACCGGGTTTCTCCTTTTTCTTTCCCTGTTTTTTCAGCTCCCAGAGAAGAGTTTAATCGGAAAACCACCGGGGAAACGCTTTTCTGTGGAAAAGAATACACGTCCGTTATTATGGCTGAAAAGGCGTTTTCCTGCGCGGAGTTCAAGAAACTGCTGGCGGCCAAACGCCGCGACTCCCATTTCACCCGCCACGCAAGGCAACAGTCGGAAAAACGGACTATTCCGCTCGCGGTTTTCGAAGAGGACCTGGCCCGAAACGAGCCGGTCCTGGTGTTGGAAGAGGAGTGCGAGACTGCGGGGGAACGGAAATTCGACGTCTATTACCGCCAGGCGGCAGGCTTGTTCCATCGCTACGTCATATGCTTAAATAACAAGATCCGCCTCATTACCTTGCTGAGGACAAGCAAGGACGTCCAGAAAAAAGTGGCGCTGTTGAAATGAGCATCCTGAGATACGACGAAGAAACCGACAGCCTTTACGTCAACGCCAGTTCGCGCAAGGCCTATTTGTCGGCCGAAATAAGCCCCCGAATCAGCGTCGACTTCTCCTCGTCTAAAAACGTAGTCGGAATAGAAATCCTCGACGCCAGCAAGGTCTTGTCCGAACTCTTCGCCAGCAAAGTCCCAAAGGCAAAACTGAAAAAACTGCTGTGCTCATTCAGCGAAGGAGACGCGCTCTACGTAGACTTCGAACTCGAAAACAGGCATGCAAGACTCGCGATTCCCAGGGCCTACAAAAGTCCAATCCTGGCCTCGCCGGCCTGACTTGTTTTTAATTTTCCCCGTGTTGTTTCTAGCGATTGAAAATGATAATCGTCACCGGCGGCGCAGGTTTCATCGGCTCGGCCCTTGTGTGGGGCCTTAACAAGAGGAAGAGAACCGACGTCGTCGTGGTCGACGAAAAAGGCAAGGAAAGCCACCCCAACTTGGAGGGCTTGAAGTTCGCCCGCTTCGTGGACAAGGACTCTTTTCTCAGGCGGCTGGAAAACTACGCCGGCGCAGAAGCCGTGCTGCACATGGGCGCGTGCACCTCGACCACCGAAACCGACCTGAACTTCCTCAGGAAGAACAACACAGAATACACCCGCAAGCTCGCACAGTTTTGCCTCGATAACTCCATCCGGTTCGTCTACGCCTCCAGCGCCGCGACCTACGGGGCGGGCGAGCAGGGCTATTCCGACGACCACGGCCGGCTCAAGGACCTGCGGCCGCTCAACCCCTACGGCTGGTCAAAGCACTTTTTCGACCTGTGGGCGCTGCAGTCCGGCGCAATCGAGCAAATCGCCGGCCTCAAGTACTTCAACGTCTTCGGCCCCAACGAATACCACAAAAAGGACATGAAAAGCATGGCGTGCAAGGCCTTCGAACAGGTGAAAAAGACGGGAAAAATAAGGCTCTTCAAGTCCTACCGGCCAGAATACGCGGACGGCGGGCAGAAGCGCGACTTCCTCTACGTCAAGGACGCGGTGGAAATGACGCTCTTCTTCCTCGAAAACCCCGGAAAGAACGGAATCTACAACGTCGGGTCGGGCAGGGCGCGGACGTGGAACGACCTGGCCAAGGCCGTGTTCAAGGCGATGAAAAAGCCCGAGAAAATAGAGTATATAGACATGCCCGCAGGCATCAAGGACCAGTACCAGTACTTCACCGAAGCCAACTTGTCCAAGCTGCGAAAGGCAGGCTATGAAAAGCCGACTGTCGGCCTGGAAGCGGGAGTCTCGGACTACGTCAAGAACTACTTGTCGAAAAAGGCGTTCCTCGGAAGCTAGGCCTGCGCCTGCCTTGGAAAGTGCTTTGCCTCGATTTCGTCGAGCCTGCGGCAGACTTCTTCGTTCGACAGCTGGTCTAACGCGGGCCTGAGCTTGAACAGGAAGGCGTGGCGGTAGCGCCTAGGATAGACGTGCACCACGGGCCGCACGTCGAGGCCATGGGAACGCAGCAGGCCCAACTGGCGCTCAATGTCGCTTTTGTCCCCGGCCAGGGCCGATGTTCCGGGGGTGCGTGGGACCCTGACGAAGCGCTCGCCCGTCTTTGTCGCATGGTAGACCAGCAGCGCGTCCTGGTGCTTGCCGGGATCGAACTTGAGGAAATACTCCAGGTCAAAAAGCCGGGGCGTGGCAATCACCCTGCCTACCGGGCAGACGTCATGCTTGGGCGCGTATTTGGCCAGCGACGCGGCTATCCTTTCGTCGGGCCATTCCAGCGAGCGCAGGCCGCGCCGGATTGCTGCGTCGAACTCGGCGTGCAGGCGGGGGTGGATCTGGGCCGCAATCCACTTGTTGTACTTGAGGCTGGCAAGAATGTTGGTCCGGCGCTTGGATTCGGGGACGCCGCGTATGGTCTGCATGTTGTGCAGGTTGTCGAAAAGCTTGACGAAGAGCGCGCGGCCGTTTCCAGAGTTGTGCAGGCGCTGGTAGAACGCGTCCAGCCGCTCCTCGCGAAGCTTCGCGGTCTTGAGGCGGTCGTATTCGTCCTCGGCCGACGAGTACCCCGGCTCGTAGGAAAAAACCCATCGGCCTGCCACCAGCTTGGGCTTGGAGACCAAGTCGACTATTTTCGCCACGCGGGCGCCGAACCTGCGCTCGAGCCGTGAATAGGGCACCGCGCAGTCCTCGGTAACGTCGTGCAGTAGCGTGGCGGCGATGGTCTCGGCGTCCGCGCCGGCCCGGCTCGCCTTTACCGCCGCGGCAACGGGGTGGGTGAAGTAGTCGCTGCCCTCGTCGCGCTTCTGGCCCTCGTGCGCCTTGGCAGCGAACCAGAACGCCCGCTCAATCAATTCCCTGCCCTGCGAATTGGACGGCCGAAACCGCGAATAAGGCGCCAGGACCGGCCGCAGCCTGTCCTGCCATTTTTCCCTGAATTCGGATTCGCTCCCGAAAGTAGCGCGCCGACCCCTGGCCATAGCAAAAAAGATGCAAAAACGAGTATAATAACCGCGCAGACATTCCTCCCCCTGCGCCATTGTTTTACAAAAAAAACCAGCCACACGGCAAGCCCGCGCCTTCTCGCCAAAACTCCCGGCCGAACCCCGCCTCCACCTGAACTTGCCGCCTGGGGCTTTCGCAAACCGGGCACTGCGGCAACCCTCCCCCAAAGCCTCCCGGCAGGAGCCAAAAAAAAGCCGCCGGCAGCCGGGTGCCTCCAAAACCGCCGGCCGCTACCGGGGCAAAACTTCGGCAATTGTCCAACTTCCTAAAGTGCGGTTTTAGCCGGTTTTACGCCAAGTAAAGGCGGTTTAGCCTTCCGGCACCCAAACCCTTAAATACGACAGGCGACGTATTAGATAGGCTAGAATGTTACTACCGACAAGTATATATATGATGGCGGCGTATAGTATGTCAACGAGAAAAACAGGGCGAAGGTTTTTCTCGCTGGGCGAATGTACTGGCGAGGAAAGCCAAGCGCTCGAAAAGCGTTGGTTTTCAAATGGACAACCTGTATGATGCGAGGCAGAGGCTGCTTGCAAGCCGGGTCCCGATGGAAGTTGCCGGCACCAGCGAAAAGCCGCCCGCGGCCAAATGGGACCACGTGCCCATGTTCGTCCCCACGAACACCAACGGCTACTCCGTCATCGACGTCTCCACCCGTCAGACTTACCTGGACCTGACCATCGACTGGTGGACCACGTTCCACCTCACTCGCGCGGCCTCGGTCTTCGCAGGCACGCTCGCACTCATATTCGCGTTCAGCAACGTCCTCGTCGCCGCCGTCCTCGCCCTCGTGGCGGGTTTCTTCTACGGCTGGCACATGATGAGGACGCACGACATCAACGAATTGGTCAAGAACCGGTACCTGCTGGAAGGCACGTGAGTTGGAAAAAATGGCACAAAACATGGTAAACCTGAACGACGCTTCCAAGGCGCACACGTTCGCCGCCGCTACTGACCAGGCCTACCTGATGAAGAACGGCCCGGTCGGGAAGGACGCGACGACCGTAGTCAAGCCGGTCGCGTCTGCGGCCGCTGACAAGAGCATGACGTCGTTCACGCACGTCGAGACCAACCCGGACATCCCGACTTTCATGCGGACCAACAACCGCTGGGATTACTTTTCGGAATACGCGGACTTCTGGAAGAACGAGAAGACGAACGCCATCAAGTTCGTGTTCTTCCTCGGCGCGGGCATTTTCACCCTGCCCATCTTCCCGCCCGGCGGGCTTTTGATGATAGCCATGGCCGCGCGCTTCAAGTCGCTGCAGTTTTGGAACAAGTTCGTCTACCGCGACTTCGGTAAGACCAGGACGCTCATAATGATAGACTAAACGGTGCGAAAAATGATCAACAAACAAAAACTGTTCGGAAGGATGTACCGCAACGCCGGTGTCGTGGCCGAGGGTGAAGAATACACTTGGCCGACAATTCCCGTGCAGATAATGTCGCTGCTTGAGGACGTTGGAATCTTCCAGACCATGACGACCAAGCACCCGTCGTTCGAGGACGGAATGGTGAACCTGGGATTCGTCCTGCCCGACGCCGTAGTCTACGCGCTGGCGCTTGGAAGCCTGGCGTACGCAATACTGCAAGTCTACTAGAAAAGTGAAAACAATGAACACCCTGGACGACACGAAAAAAGCGGTTGCCGCCGCCAAGGCAGCTGTAGCCCCGGCACCCGTAGCCGCCGCCAAGGTAAAATACAACGGCCCGGGCTCGTGGAAGACCATCGTGATGCAGGACGGAAGCGAAGTCCCGATTGGCTCGCCGCACGGACAGGCAATCCTGGGAACCGCGCCGGCGCCCGCCAAGAAGACCGACGCCGCAGGAGCTTCGTTCTCGCCCGCCGAGTCTGCCAACCGCGTCCCCATGTACATGCCGATGGGCACTAGGGGCAAGCGGCCCGATGGCTCGGATCCGTTCCCGCTTTTCATCGTCCTCCGTAAATGGCTGCTCCAGGACTGGATTGGCCAGGGCGCGGCAAGCGAAAAGAGCCCGCAGGACAAGGTAAAAGACCCGCGGGAAATGACGGACACGACGTCCAGCATCGCCGCGATTTACGAGTACAAGTTCTGGGCCATGGTGTGCCTGGTAATCACGCTGGTGTCGTACTTCGTCAACATCTACGTCGCCGGAGTCTTCGCCTACCTGACGGGACACTTTTGGTCCGAGCGCCTCGTGGCAAACGCGTGGGGCGTGGAATGGTTCAAAGGAAAGCTCCTGGTCCACACCAAATAAGTTCCCTTTTCTTTTCCTTTTTCAAAAAAAGAAGACAAGACAAAAAAAAAACAGAAAAACTTCAAAAAAAAAAAGGGGCTTGAAAAA
>CAYVQS010000062.1:0-7059 GCA_964453195.1 Microcaldota archaeon
CGGGGTATCCGCGGCGGCCCGGCACTTCCTGGCGGGCGGCGGCGATTTCGCGCAGGGCGTCGCAGTAGTTCGTCATGTCGGTGAGGATGACGAGCACCTGCATGTCGCGCTCGAACGCGAGGTATTCCGCTGCGGTGAGCGCGAGGCGGGGCGTGATGAGGCGCTCGATGGACGGGTCGTTCGCGAGGTTGAGGAAGAGCACCGAACGGCTGAGGGCGCCGGTGCGCTCGAAGTCGTTCATGAAGTACGCGGCCTCGGCGTTGGTGACTCCCATTGCGGCGAAGACGACGACGAATTCCTCTCCCTGGCCGCGGACGGCGGACTGGCGCGCAATCTGCGCGGCGATTTCGTTGTGGGGAAGGCCCGAGCCGGAAAAGATCGGAAGCTTCTGGCCACGAACAAGAGTATTTGTACAATCAATGGTGGAAATTCCGGTCTGGATGAAGTTGTGCAACTCGGCGCGGGACTGGGGGTTGATGGCCGAGCCGGCGATTTCGCGCTTCTCTCCGGAAAGCGAGATGGAGCCGAGGCCGTCGATGGGCTCGCCGATTCCCGAAAGCGTGCGGCCCAAAAGCTCGTCGCCTACTGGCAGGCGCAGGGTTTCGCCGGTGAAGCGGATGGACGTGGCCTTGGTGTCGAGGCCGGTGGTGGCGCCGAAGATCTGGACCGCGGCAAGGCCCTTGGACGTTTCCAAGACCTGGCCCTTGCGCTTTTCGCCGTCGGGCATGCGGATTTCGACGACTTCGTTGTAGGCCGCGTCTTCCACGCGCTCGACGAAGATGATGGGGCCGAAGATTTCGCGGACGGTTTGGTATTCTTTCATCATGTCAAAATCACCTTATGCGGAAGACGCCGCGGGGGCGGCGGTTTTCTTTTCCTCGGCCTTCTTAGCCTTTTCCTTGAGTTCGCCTACCTGGAGCGAGAAGGCCTGGTCGATGTCGGAGACGAGGGCGTTGACTTCCTTTTCGAAGTCCTTTTCGGCAATGCGCTTCATCTGCGAAATCCTGGTCTTCTGCGGCGCCTCGACTATGCGGTCGTAGGGCACGTCGTTGGCCAGGGCCTCGGCGGCCTTGTCGTAGAACCTGAGAATGGTCTTCAGCATTAGGTACTGGCGGCGCAGCGAGGAATAGGCGTCGAGCTCGTCGTACGCGTTCTGCTGCAAAAAGTCCTCGCGGATCATCTTCGTGGCTTCGAGCACGAGGCGCTCCTTGTCGGGAAGGGCGTCGGGGCCGATGAGCTGGACGATGTTCTGCAGCTCGGCCTCCTTCTGCAAAAGTTCGAGTGCGCGCGAGCGCTGGTCCATGTAGTCGGGCGCGACGTTCTGCTCGTACCACGGCTCGAGCACGTCGGCGTACAGCGTGTACGAGCGGAGCCAGTGGATTGCGGGGTAGTGGCGGCGGCGCGAGAGCGACGCGTCAAGCGCCCAGAACACCTTGGTGACGCGGAACGTGCCCTGGGAAACGGGTTCGGAGACGTCTCCTCCGGGCGGCGAAATTGCCCCGACCACGGAGACCGAGCCCTGGCGCGAGTCGTCGGCGCCCAGGCACTTGATGCGGCCGGCGCGCTCGTAGAACTCGGCGAGGCGGCGGGCAAGATAGGCGGGATAGCCTTCTTCTCCCGGCATTTCCTCCATTCTTCCCGAGATTTCGCGCATGGCCTCGGCCCATCTTGAGGTCGAGTCTGCCATGAGGGCGACGTCGTAGCCCATGTCGCGGTAGTATTCGGCGATTGTGATTCCCGTGTAGACCGAGGCTTCGCGCGCGGCGACGGGCATGTTGGAAGTGTTGGCGATGAGCACGGTGCGCTCCATCAGGGGCTTCTTGGTGCGGGGGTCGACGAGCTTGGGGAACTCGGTGAGGACTTCGGTCATTTCGTTGCCGCGCTCTCCGCAGCCGATGTAGACTATGATGTCGGCGTCGACGTACTTTGCAAGCGAGGTCTGGGTGACGGTCTTGCCGGAGCCGAAGGGGCCGGGGATGCACGCGGTGCCTCCCTTGGCGACGGGGAACATGGAGTCGAGGATCCTCATTCCGGTGACAAGCGGGATGTCGACGTCGAGCTTTTCCTTGAACGGCCGGGGCTTGCGCACGGGCCATTTGCGGAGCATGTTGATTTCGGTCTTGCCGACCTTGGCAACGATTTCTTCAATGGAGTATTTGCCGCTGGCGATGAATTCGACCTTGCCGAAGACGCCGGGCGGGACGAGGATTCTGTGGTCGTAGTTGAATTCCTTGACCGAGCCCAGGACGTCGCCTGCCTCGACTTCGTCGCCTTTCTTGACGCGGGGCACGAAGTCCCATTTCTTCTCGCGGTCGAGCGAGGGCACGTGGATTCCGCGGGTGATGAAGTCGCCGGCCTGTTCGCGGATGAGCTGGAGGGGGCGCTGGGTGCCGTCGAAGACCGAGGACAACAGGCCGGGGCCGAGTTCGACCGAGAGGGGCATTCCGGTGGGCTCGACCTTTTCGCCGGGGCGGAGGCCGGCGGTCTCTTCGTAGACCTGGATCGTGGCCTTGTCATACTTGAGGGCGATGATTTCGCCGGACAGGCCGGATTCGCCGATGCGCACGAGCTCGTTGATCTGGCTTCCCCTCATGCCCTCGGCAATGACGACGGGACCGGAAATCTTGGACAAAACACCCATTTGGTTCACCTTTGAGAGTAGAAACATTCAGTTCTTGAGTTCGATGCCGATTGCCTTCTTGATGAGGACCTGGAGGGACTCGGCCTTTTCGTCCGCGCCCTTCTTGCCCGGCACGGCGACGAAGACCGGGCGCGTGACGGACTGCAGCTTGTTCTTGAGCTTGGGGGTCAGGTGGTTGAGGAACTCGTCGTACATTATCACGAGGCCCACTTCCTCGCGCTCCATCAGCGACCATATGCGGGCCTCGACCTGGGACGGGTCCTGGATTTCGTGAGCCTCGACCACTCCGGCGAGGCCGAACCCGATGCAAAGGTCGCGGTCCCCCACGACTACGATTTTTTCCATTTTTTTTCAGCTTTTTTTCTTTTTTTTCAGCGAATAGTTTCTGCGCGGCGTTTTCCGGCCTGCGCCTCCTTGAAATTCAATCTTTTGCGCGCGCGGCGAGGGCGCCGGTCTTGAACACGAGTTCCTTCATTTCGCGGCCGAGGCCCAGCTGGGTGGCGAATGCGAGGGCGCGGATGGAGAGCACTTCCTTCTGCTTGAGGTAGACGTAGCCCATTACGGTGCCGAACGAGAGTACCGAACGGCGGGTGGTGAGCATGATTTTCTCGGTGAACTTGCGCTCGAGCGCGATTTCCACCGGCGCGAGGGAATTGGACTCGCGCGCGGCCTGCACGGCGTCGGAAATGCCGTATTTCGCGCCGACCTTCCTAAGCGCGGTTTCGAGATCGGGAGAATATGCAAGCTCGCGGACGAAGGAATACGTGGCGCCGGGCACGAGGTAGGTCTCGATGAGTTCCGGCGGCGCGAGCTCGGCCTTTTCCAGCGAGGGCGGGACGTGCTTGAGGCGGAGGACGAGCATGATGTTGTGCGTCTCGATTTCGGCGCGCAAGAGGGCGCGGGCGTGGGGGTCCTGCTGGCGGAGGACCTCGGCCGAGAGCACCTTGAAGTAGTAATGGTCGAGGGAGGCGACGTAGACGCGGTAGTCCTTCTTGCGCTTTTCGTACTCGTCCTTCGCCGCGGCGAGGACGGGGCCGTACTCTGTGTGGGAAAGCGCCTGGACCGCGGAAGCGAAGTCCTTGGCGTTGAGGAACGGCTCGAGCATCCTGCGGCGTTCGGGCTCGAGGAAAATAAGCTCGGCCTCGGCGGGCGGCTCGTCCAGCGCTTTGGCCGCCAGGACGTACTGGACGGACTGGACTTCGAACTTGCGCAAAAGCGCGTGCATCGCAGGCTTGGCGACTTCGGGAACGATGTGGTTGACTTTTTGCATGGTGCGGACGAAGTCGAGGTTGAGGGCCTTGAGCACGAGTTCGAGGCCGGAGTACTTGACCGAGGCCTCGACGAAGGAGTTCTTGTACTCGCCTTCTTCCATGAGCTCGATTACTTCGGTCAGGGAGTCGACGGCGAGGAGCTGGCGCAGGCGGTCCTGCGAGAGCAGCTTCACGCTCATGGCCTTTATGCGCGCGTTTGCATACGCGTATCTCAAGTCCAAATTAATCTTTCCCTGTTGTTTCGCCGAAAGGCCGGGGGCCCCGCAGGCGTTGCGCCCCGGTCACTTCTTCGGCTTCTTGCCGGCCTTGGCGGTTTTCGCGGGCTTGGCGGATGCCTCGGGCGCCTTGGCGAGCCGCGGCCCCCCGAAGAGCTCCTGGTAGGCCGCCTGGGCGAGTTCCTCCGCCGAGTCGTCGAGAATCGCTTCAAGAGTGTTGTCGGCGCGGACCAGGCCGTCCTTCGACGAGACGACTACGCCGCCTGTGCAGTCGATGGTCGAGGACAGCTTGCCGTATTTTTTGGCGAGTGCCGCGTCGTCCTTGTTGGATTGCAGCACGGCGTCGGAGCCGAACTCGGCGGACGCTTCGTCGGCCAGCTTCTTGAAAAGCTGGGGATAGCGCCGGTCGGAAACAACGTCTTTGAGGCCGGCCCGGACCTCGTCGTGGACCTGCCCGAGGAGCTGCTTCTTGGCGTCGGCGACTATTTTCTTGGCCCTAAGCTCGGCCGAGGCTATGGCGACCTGTTCGCGCCGGACTATGTCCTCGCCCTGCTTGCGGCCCTCTTCGACGATTTTCACCGCCTGTTCCTTGGCGTCGGCGAGCATCTGGGCCTGCTGGCGCTTGGTTTCGGCGCGGACGTTGGAAACGTCCTGGTCGGTGCTGACCTTTATTTCGTCAATCAAAAATCTGAGTCCCATCTAGTTCCCTCGTTTCGTGCATATTTTCGTTGCGTTGCCTTCCCCCGCAAGCGGGGGAAGAGTCTCCAGTACTTAGTTGAGCGACTGGAGGATGAGGAACGCGACGACGAATCCGAGGATGACGATGGTTTCGGGGATGGCGATGAATATCAGCACGTTACCCGCGAGGTTTTCCTTCTCTGCGAGCAGGCCGGCTCCGGCGGCGCCGATGGTGGCTTGCGCGTGTGCAGTTGCCAGTGCGGCGACTCCGATTGAAAACGCAGCGCTTGCCGCGGTTATTGCAGTTCCGATGTCTACCATTTTCTCAAAACACCTCGTTTATCGACCAAAAACGTCAAAAACTTCCCAAACAACGGGAACAAACGTGAAGCGAAAACCAGCGCCAACGGAGAGTGGGAAACAAATCTTAAAAACACCCCTCTCGTCCCCGGCCTCGCCTTACTCGTCCGACCTCAGCGGGACGAACGCCTTGCCGCCCCCGTGGTAGAACTTGGAAAAGAACTCCACGAAGTGCAGACGCATGGAGTGGATCGAGCCCTCGAACAGGCCAAGGCCCAGCGCCATGGCGTGGCCGACGATGAAGAACGTCGCGGCAAGGATGATTACGAGGACCTTGACCATGTCGAACTCGGCCGTTCCCGCGAGCATGTCCATTATGGGCTTGGTCTCGGGCCTAAGCATGTTGGTGATGAGCGACGCCAGGATGGCGGCGCCGACTCCCAGCGCCATGAGACGCAGGTAGGAAAAGACGTTGGAGATGACGCCGAACAGCTCGATTACGCCGGCGAAGCCCTCGGCCCAGACAATGCCGCCGAGGCCGACGAGTATGGTCAGCGCGCCGACGTTGGACAGGCCCATGGCGAAGTCTGCACCAAGCAACTCGGGAGCCGCGAAGCGGGGGACCACCGCAATGATTCCTGCAATCAACAGGAGCCAGCTGGTCTTGCCGATGGCGTGCCGGGTGTGGCCGTGGACGAAATTGGTGACCGCGCCGATGAGGAAGCCGAGCGAGACGTGGACGAGGCCCAGGCCCAGGGCGAGGCCCATGAGCAGCGTGACTCCCTCGGTTTCCATGCGGGGAATGTACTCGTGCAGGTGGTACATGCCCAGGACGTCGGGGGTGCCGAGGAACTCGCCGTAGACGAAGCCGAACAGCGTGGTGGAGATGGCGGACAGCAGCATTATGCCCGACGCCGACTTCCAGAACGCGTCCTTCATCTTGAAGCGGAGGAAGATTGCCAGGAAGATTGCGGCGATGCCGTAGGCGACGTCGCCGACGATCATGCCGAAGAAAATGGGGAAGAACAGCGAGACGAACACCGTGGGGTCGTATTCGCCCGAGCTTGGGAGCGAGAAGAACTTTACGAAGAACTCGAACGGCCGGATGAGCGCCGGGTTCTGGAGTATGGTGGGCGGCTCTTCGAAGGTCTTGACCTGCTCGATTACCACGGCGTGGTCGGTGACCTTGTCCAGCATCTTTTCCAGTTCCTTGCGCCGGTCCTGCTTTATCCATCCCTCGACGACGACTAGGTTGCGGGTCCTGCCGAACTTGACTGGCAGCGTGGCCTTCTTCGACTCGACCTCCAATGCCTTGCGGAGCCGGACTATCTGGAGCTGGTTTTCCCGCTTGAACTTGTCCAGGCCCGCCTCGAGCTCGTGGCGGCGGTTGTCAAGGCTTTTCATCTTGGCCTCGACCTTGCCGACCTCGACTCCGTAGGAGACGCTGTCGATGGCGGGAAAGGCGAGGATCTGGCGCGCGAAGCGCAGGACGGAAAGGTAGATTTTCTCCTCGAAGCGCTGGTCGTACGCCAAAAGGACGTAGTGGCCGCCGTCCGACTCGACGAGCGTGAGCTCGTGGTCGTAGCGCTCGATTGCTCCCTGCAGCTGCTCGAGCGTGTCAAGCAGTTCGCCGGGCTTGAGCGAGAAATAGATGAACTTGAGCTTGCCTGGTGTCTTTTTCAAAAGCTGGGGCGACACGCGCAGTTCGCGGAAGGGCGCGAGCTCCTTCTGCCGCTCCTCGAGCTTGGAATATTCGTCGTTGACCGACTCGAGTTCCTGGTCGATCTGCCTTACCTGGCCGAAGTCGATCTTGCTTGTCTGGGAATAGAGCTGGTCGAACGAAAGGCCGGTCGCGGGCTTTGCCGCGTTCTCGTCTATGCCGAGGCGCTTTTCGACGCTGCGCAGCCGCACCAACATTTCGGAAATCTGCTCGAAGCGCGCCATGGGCTTGTCA
>CAYVQS010000063.1:0-6972 GCA_964453195.1 Microcaldota archaeon
ACATTGCCACGGTCTCGTATCCGCTTGTCGGATACCAGAACGTTTCACCCGCCTCTTCCAGCGAAAGGGAAATGTTGGCCTGCTGCGGCATTGAAAGCGAGAGCGAGAGGTTTTTTCCCGCGAACGTCACCGACGAGTCGCCTTTTTCGGAGTAGATGCCCGCGCTCATTACGTCGTCGGGCCGTATCCATCCGTACCCGCTTTCGTTCGCCGTAGTTATATTTACAAAAACGCTCCTTTCGCCGTCGGAGGTCGGGCCCGGCCCTGGCGGTTCCCACGCGACGTGCCCGGTCTCGTTCAGCAGCACGGTCATGGCGCCGGTCTTGGTTGAGTTGTACTGGATTGTTCCTGTCAGACCTGTGGAAACGTTGAGCGTGGAATTGGACGCGCCCTCGCGCAGCCAGAGCCTGTTGTTGGAAAAGTCGCCTTTCATCGCGCTGCACGACGGGTGGCTGTGCGACGAGTTGCCGGCGAACTGCTCGAACTTTTCCCAGTTGGCCCGCAGGCCGGAAAACAGGCCGGGGGTGAAGTCGATTGCGAAAGAGAAGTTGGCTGCGCCGCCAAAATGGCCGGTGAGGTTGGCGTCTATTCCCGAGGCGGCGAAAACCTGCGCCGCGTTCTGGCGGTAGTCGTTCTTTTCCGAAAGCAGGGCGAGCGAAGCCGCCTGGATTTCCGGAAAGCCCTTTTGCATCCCGACGGGCGGGTAGTAGGTCGACGCCAGCCACAGCAGGACGTTGGCGACTATCAGCGTGAAGAACACTGGCGGAAAGAACATTGCAAGGGCCTTTCTTTTCATCTAATTTCACGCTTCCTTCGTTTTGGTTGTCGGGGGTTTTTTCATCCGGTTTATCTGGTTTCAAAGCAGTCGAGGCTGACGTCGGCGTAGAGCAGGGACCGGGCCGCGTTCCTGACCGCCATGCGCTTGGAGGCGTGCCAGGACGAGTTGGTGAAAAGCGGCTTTCTGCTTCCCGCCGCGGCCGCGCCGACGAACGCCAGCGAGCCGTCGTAGACGCTGACGTTGACAAGGTAGCCGGTTTCGGCCGGAAGCGAGTCTACGAACTGCTGGAGAGTCTCGTTGGCGGATTGGCTCGGCACGTTTTTCACCGCGCCGGAAAAGTTGCTGGAAACGAACGCCTGGGCGGCGCTCTGGCAGAGCGCGTAACGGCTTTCGTGTTCCGGGCTCGTCGAGTAATGCACGTAGACCGCGAGGAAGAACATGGAGACAAGCGCCAGCGCCATGACTATGTCCGTGGTCAGCAGCACTCCCCTGCCGCGTCGCCTTCCGTTTTCCCGCCCGTCCATTTTTACCACACGTAAAGCACTACTTCGACCAGCGACCCGTTTATCGTGGCGATTCTCTTCGTCCTAAAGACCTGGGACTGGTTGGGCCACTTGGAGTATTCCGCGTCGGACACGGGGTAATAGAACCCGGCTGCTGCGACGGTGATGTTGTAGTCCAGGCCCTCGGCGCCCAGGCTTCTTTTTACGAGCGTGTAGTTGGACTGGTTGAGTTCCCACAGCCGGTATTCGCTCAGCTCGCCCGGCGTCTTGGAGGCCAGGCCCGGGGTTTCGAAGCTTTCCCTGCTCCAGTTGGCCGGGATTCCCGGGTCGTTGACCAAAAAGTCGAGCAGGGTGCCGGCTCTTATCCTCATCGCCTGCCGGTCGTAGTCCGCGGCCATGGTCCGGTCTTCCGAGGCGAGGAACGGCGTGACGTAGAGCACGAACACGACGACGAACGTAAGCGCCAGCAGCATGTCCAGCGACGAAAGCTGCGCCTTCCTCGTCCGTTTCATTTCAAGAGTCATCCCGAATAGCACCTGCGGGAAACGGACTTGAACCTCACAGTGCCGCTGCTGACGTTCGCGAAAGCCGAGAAATTGCACATGGTCTTGGCGCCAGAGGACAGGTTTTCCCCGGCCAGCGAATACTTCCTGCCCGCGGATATCACCGGCCCGGTGAGCGAGACGTTGCTCGTGCCCCCAAGCACTACCGCATACTCGGCGTTTTGCAGCAGCAGGGAATAATCCGCAAGCGCGCTTAGCGTGCCCGCGGTTTCGCGGTAGGAGTTGGCGACGGCCCGGGTGTTGGGCGCGTCCATGACGTTCGAATAGTCGAGGTAGAGCACCGCGTTGATTACAAGCCACAGCGCGAAGACTATGATGAATTCCTGGTAGATTTGCCCGCGCATGTGTCCCTGCCTCTCCTGATTTACCACGTTCCCAAGTGGCACGTCGCCGAAGACCCGGTACCATAGATTCCCCGCTGCCGGTAGTCGTTCAGGGCGCTGCCGGGGGAGCCGGAACACGCCTCTTTAGACGTGCAGCAATAGTCCGCGGGCGCGCCGCAGGCGCTGGCCTGAGATATTCCCCCGTTGAATACCGTGAAGAACGCCGCAAAGGGCTCGGCTTCCTTCTGTATGTACGCGGAAGTTCCCGCGTTGCCGTCGTAGGCTACAAACCGCACCGCCACCTTCGTAGTTCCCGCGGGAAACGCCGCGAACTCCGTGCTCGTCGCCCGGCCAATTCCCGGAGCGAGGCTCGCCGCGCCGGCTTCGCCGCCCGTGCCCAGCAGGCTCCACGACGCGCCGTCATAGGCGAAGAGCTGGACGTAACACCTCACCGGAATGCTGTCGAGGGAATTCTCGTTTGCGCACAACAGGCTGGCGTAGGAAACGTTCGTCGTCGAGTCTATTCGGAACGTTCCCGCGGCCGGCACCGGCCCGCCCGAGGCGCTGGTTACTATCGCGGCGTCGAGGAAGCCCTGCACGTCAAAAGCCCTGTTGGCGAACCTGGCATAGGTTTCGCCCTTTTCCACCGACGCCAACGCCCAGTCGTAATCCGTAAGCGTATGGTAGGGCCAGCTGCTGGGCGCCACCGAGATTATGCCGCTGGCCGCGGCCTTCATCTTCATTTTAGTGAGGCCGGAATGCCCCGGCCACCACCCGACCGCCCGGCCGTCGAACACGCGGTAGGCCGACGAGCCCCTGACCTGGAGCGCGAAGTACGGCCCGGGGCAGGAATTGTCCGTGCCGATGAAGCTCTGCGTCCAGTCCACGCCGTTGGGCACGTCGATGTATATTTCGGTGGTCGCGCCGGGGCCCTGGGCATAGAGCTCTTCGGCCTTGTTGGCGAGCTTGGTCAGCGTGCTTATGCCCTGGTTGAACTGCATGGCGTCCGAAATAGCCGAGTATGCGTAGACCGACGCAATGACTAGGGGCACGAAAAGCACGGAGTACAGCGTGAGCAGCTCGACCGTGGCCTGCCCTTTCCTGCCCGTCGTTCTCATGCGTGGCATTATTGTCCGCGGAGTAAAAAGCTTTGTCGTGCCAAGCATTTCCGTCGCAGCGCCGCGCACGGCACTCCCACGCGCCTAGGCCGGGAGTTTTTTTTACGAAAAAGCTGCAGAAAACCGCAGTTGTAAAGAAAAAGCTTTTAAAGGAGGCGTTGTAATTTCTACACAGTTAACCCATCACAGTTTTGGTTCCATAGGTGATTTGATGAGTCTGAGCAGAGGACAGGGTGCGTTTGAGTACCTCATGTCATACGGCTGGGCCGTTCTAATAGTCATTGTTCTTGGAGTAGTCCTCTGGAACCTTGGTGTCTTCAATCCCAGCCAGGGCCAGCAGGCCACGGGCTTCTCCGTCCTCAGGCCGATTTCGTGGTCGTTCACCAACGCCTCGCAGGCAAACTCGTCGTTCGTAATCACCCTTACTAACATCGGCGGCTTCGACGTCCTCGTCAACCTCAACGGCTCGGACGCTACTGCCGACGGCCAGCAGGGACAGTTTTTGATGTCCACGGCCACCTGCAAGCACGGCGTTGCAAACGTTACTCCGGTCGAGAACGACCGCGGCCAGTCCCTGACCATCGTCACCCTGAAAGTCGCGATGTCCGCCGGCGGAACCTACATCATGCGCGGCAAGCTCCTGGACTACTCGGCCACGAACCCGTCCGACGTCTGCACCACGCTTCCGGGCCAGTCGTTCAGGTACAGCGTCCAGTTCCTCAACAACTCGGACCAGTACAACATCAACCACCCCGACTCGGGCTTCATTACCGGCAAGTACCAGCAAGGCTGAGTTTTTTCCGGCCTTTCTAATTTTTTATTTTTCATCCCCCCCAGCCTCGGGCCTTTCAGGAAAGGCTTGCAGCTAAGGGGGCGCTATTTCTTTTCGGCAAGGCCGACGGCGGAAACCGGCAAAATTCCGTCAGTAGAGTATGCTGATGCCGTCGTTTCCGATTGTGTATTCGTGGGGCGCAAAGTCGTGGCTGGTCCTGCGCATTTTGCGGATTTCGAGCATACGCGCGCCTCCCGTCTTGCGCAGCAGGATTTCGCCGTCGAACAGGTGCTCGATTCCAAGCGGCCCGGCGTCTTCGGGCGCGGTTATTGTCACTACCGCGGTTGCGCCGAGGCCGTGGAGCTTCCTGCACAGTTCGGCCGCGGCCGCTTTCCATTCGTCGCCCTCTGCGCCGTCGGGCGGAGAAAGCGCGTCGACCGCTATTCTCCTGGCACCCAGGTTCTTTGCGGCGTAATGGGCTTCTCCGCCGAATGCCCTGGAAAAGTCGTTGCCGCGGGTTTCCCTGGAAATCACCGCGAGTTTTCCGCGCCGCTGTTTTTCCTCCAAGTCTAATCCCAAAAGCGCCGCGGATTTTCTTATGCTTTCTGCCGGTTCCGCTAGCGAGAGGAAAACTCCCGGTTCTCCGATGTCGGCGCCGTTGGCTATGAACTGCGTAGCGAAGATTGTTTTTCCGCTGCCGGTCGCGCCGCGCAGCAGGACGAGCGAGCCCGTTGGGATTCCGCCTTCGAGCAGGTCGTCGAGGCCGCGGATTCCCGTCGTGGTTTTTCCTTCTTCGGTCCGTCGGGTTTGCGGCGCACCGGGCGGTTGTCCTGTTTCGCCGTCCTCTTCGGTTTTTTCCGTTTCCGCGTCAAAAATGGAAGCCGGGCATTCCCCCGTTTCCGGGGCATTTTCTTTCTTTGCCGTTTCGAAGACCGATGGCGTTTCGAGGGCGGCGCCGGTTTTAAGCGCTTCTTCTTCCTTCCTGAAAACAGGGGCGTTTTCTGCAGCGGATTGTGCTTCCGTTTTTTCTGCCTTGAAAATCGAGGGCGTCTTGCGTTCGGCGTTTTCTGGGTAGAGGGACGGGAGCGCGTCGAGGCCTTCCTTCTCGTCCGAATCGATGCTCTTTATTCGCGAGAGTATTTTCTTTGCGGCGCCGTTTTTAGGTGCTTTTCCTCCGCCGATGTCCTGCAATTCAATCATTTTCGTCACGAATTCGGGCCCATTTTGTTTGCCCGGTTCCAATTCTCTTTTGCCGGTCCGTCGGCTAACTTGCTCAGGGCTGTATCCAGTCTATTTCGTAGTACTCGTACTTGCTCTTGGGCAGCTCGATTCTCTTGACGCGGTAGTACGTGATGGACGTTTCGCGGTCGCAGATTGCCAGGACGAGCTCGAGGCCGAGTTCCTTGGCGTGCTCGATTGCCCGCGCGAGCTCGGCGCCGCCGATTTCCTCCTCTTCGGAGAGCGCGAGCATTGCAAACCGCGGCGAGTCCTTTGCCGGCGTCTCAATCAGGTCCTTGTTGCGGTGGAACAGGAGAAAATCGAGCTCCGAGGCGGCTTCCTTTTTCTTTCCGGGAATGGCGAGGATGAACGTCTTCTTGACCCCGTGCGCCACGCGTATCGCCCGCGCCCATTCGGAAATCAGCAGCTTGGACTCGCGGGGAAATACGTGGACGACGTGCTGGGAGTGCATCCACTCGGATTCCTCGAGCCTGGGGCCGGCGCCGGGAAAATACAGGCGGAAGTGCGTGCCGAACTTGAATCCGGTCTTGAGCACGAAGCCGCGCAGCCGCCAGTCCTCGTAGACTTCATAGAGCGACAGGAAGTCGGGCCTGCGTTTTTCCGCCTCCTTTATCAGCCGCGCCTCCTTGACGTTGAGGCCGTAGCCGCAGTGCTTCATCAAAAACAGCGTCTCGTAGGCGTCGAGCTTGAGGAAGCGGCCGTGCTTCTTGGCCTTGTAGGTGCCGTACTGGCCGAACCATCCGTTCTGGTAGAGGGCTTGCGCCTCTTCGTCGTCGTCGATTACGCTCATGAGGTCGTCGTAGAAGAACAGGCCCGTTGCCTTGACTTGGAAGGGGGTGAACGTTCCTGCTGGGTATTTCCTCAGGGGGTTGCGGCCGTAGCTTCCCGCGGCCTCTTGTACGGGCCTCGCGACGAGGCCGCGGTCGCGCCAGTCCTTGTAGCAGTAGTAGCGGGCGAGGAATTTTTTTCCCTGGAACTTGGAGGCGACTTCGTTGAACGACGCCTCTTTCCCGTCGCGGAAGCACTGGCCGTTGCGCACGTCAAGCAGGTAAAGCGCCTCTTCCGGCATAAGCTTGAGCTGGTTGCGGTTCCCGCCGTAGGCCGTTCCGAAGAATCCGCGGTTGAGCGCCTGCGCCGAGGCGGTGTCGGTGACCAGAAGGAGGCCTTTTTCGAGTTCTAGACGGACTGCCAATAAAATCTCCTCCCGGAGCCAGTTGCAAGGAACTGTCCCCGGACTGAAGTCTTTTAGGGGAAACGTTTCCCCTGCAAGAAGGGGCGGCCGGAAGAATTTAAGTCTTTTGAATAAAACCCGGTCTTTGCCGCTTTTGGGGCGGTGGGGTGTTTGCTTGCTGAAAAAGCCGGCCGCCTGGGGGCGGAAAGCCTTGGGGGGGCGCTGGGGGTTCACAGTCTTATTGTTTTGTCGCAGAACAGGCCAGCGTCCTTGACGAGCGCCTCGCCAGAGTCCTCTTCGGAGAACACGAAGACTCCCTTGGCGTTTTTAGACAGCAGCCTCGAGGAGACGTTGTGCACGAACCTCAGGCTGGAGAGGCCGTCGCCGGCAATTCCGTTGACGTCGAAGAACAGGACGACCCGGGGCTGTTGCTCGAGCAGGATGCGCGTGACGGCCATTTCCGCGTGGGAGTTGCCGCTGAAGAACTCGAGGCTTCCCGCCTTCC
>CAYVQS010000064.1:0-462 GCA_964453195.1 Microcaldota archaeon
CGCGGACCTTGACGATGTTGAGCACGGGGCGCAGTTCTCCGGCCATTTCAACGTATTGTAGCAGGACGATGTTATCCGCCATGGTCTGGAGGTGGCGTTCGGAAATTATGGACGCGCCGACCAGGACCTGGGTGGCGACGGTGAGGAACGACGTCACGCCGGAGGATTTGAAGAAGCCGATGAGTTTCTTGGCGAACGACGTGAACTGGCGTTCGGGCAGGTGGCTTGACACCGCCGACAGGGAGTCGACTGCGCACCTCCTGATTTTACGGTCAATTACGAGCTGCCGGATGTCGACGAACTGCTGCTCTATCTGGCTTTCGCCGGGATAGGCGCATTTGAAGTGCAGGAGGCCCTTTTTCTCGTACTCGGAAAAATTCCACCCCAGGGCTTCGGCGTTGCGGACGATCTGGTCCCTGCTTTCCTCGTACCCCACGTAGAGGCAGGGCTCGCCTTTCTGCA
>CAYVQS010000064.1:472-6819 GCA_964453195.1 Microcaldota archaeon
CGAGCAGGGATTTGCCGGTGCCGGTGGGGCCGGCTATGATGGTGGACGAGCCGCGGAAAATTCCGCCCACGAGCATTTCGTCCAGAGAAGCGTTGCCGGTCGACACGCGCTCGCCCGATGCGGCGTAGTCGAGCGAGACCTTGCCGGGCGCGAACACCGTGAGGCCGTCGGAGGAGATTTTGAACGCGAGCTCGGACGCGGCGTAGCTACGGCCGCGGACCTTGACTATGCGCATCAGCCGGTGCATTTCGCCGGCGTCCTCGACCTGCTCCAGCGAGACTATGGCGTCGGAAATGAATTCCTCCACACCGTATACCGAGACCCTGGAAGAATCCACGGCCTCGCTTGTCAGCACCGTGGTGCAACCCAAGGTGGCGATTGCCTGGCCAAGGTCGAAGATGAACTTGCGCACCTTCGCCTTTTCCTCCAAAGAATACGCGATGGCGGTGATGGAGTCGATGCACAGGCGCTTGGCGTTGATGGCGCGGACTTCGGACTCGATGAACTTGATTGCGGCCTTGGAGTCGAAGTCGTGGTCGGTAAAAAGGTCGCGCAGGTCCGCGATTTTAAGCCGCTCCGACTCGACTGCGGCGCGGTCGTAGAAGCCGAGAGTCTCGAGGTTCTTCAGCGTCTTGAACAGGGGCTCGGTGAGCGTGATGTAAAGGCCGTTCTCGCCCTGTTTTACGCCGGCAAAGAGCCACTGGAACGCGAAAATGGTTTTTCCGCTGCCGGACGAGCCCGACAGGAGAATGACCGAACCCTTGGGAAAGCCGCCGGACATTGCTTCGTCGAAGCCGGCGATGCCGGTGGTGGAAAATGCCTCCTCGGCTTCCAGCTCTTCCTGTTCGGGTTGTGCGTCGTCAGCGACCAAAATTGCCCACCTGGGGGAATTAGGTTTTGCCCCTTTTTAAGAGTAGGCGTGGAAGAAAAGCGTTGTTTCAAAAAAAAAGAATGGCGTTGCCGCGGCCGGCGGAAACAATCAGAGCTTGATTACTTTGTCGCACAACTGCGCGATTTCGGCGCGGACTTCCTGGTCGGTCTGGGTTTCGAGGGAGACCAGCATGCCGTTGACGCCTAGGACGCGCAGCCGGGTGAGGATGCCGTGGATGAAGCGGGCGAACACCGCGGGGTCGTGGTGGATGAGCATGGTGGTAATCGAGTCGATGAAGACGAAGCGGCTTCCTTCCATGGCGTCGAGCGCGGACTTGATGGAAATCGAGATGTTGGACAAGTCGGAGACGTTGTCGAGGAAAACTGCGTTGTCGACGTCCGGCAGGTCCATTCCCTGGGACTTGCAGAGGCAGTCGATGAAGAACAGCCGGTCGATGTCCACGCCCGCGCGTTTGTAGATTTCGACCAGGTTGGGGTACGGCCTGCTGGCGGAAAGGATTATTCCCTGGTAGCCCCGGCCTGTCAGGAACTTTATCGAGGCGAGGTTGGCCTCCATGGCGTTTTCGGGGCTGGTCTCTAGCAAGACTATCCATCCCGGCGGAAGGCCGTTGAGCTCTTGTTCGAGGATTTTCGGGTCAATCATTTTTTGGCGTAGTCACTTCTTTTGCTGGAAAACGGGAGCCCGTTTTTCCCGGGCGTTCAGGGGGCTTGCGCGCCTCGTGGGAAGTCCTTCCCTTATCCTGCCACGGCGACGACTTCGTCGACGTGCAGGGCGACGTCGCGGATGAACGGCTTCTGCCGCAGGTCGCTGGCGACGTTGAAGACAAGGACGACGTCGCCGTATTTGTGGCGCTTGACCGAGTCTATGAGGAACTGGGAAAAGCGCATGACTTCCGAAAGCTGCTTGTAGAAGGCAATGGTGGTCAGCGAGTCGATGAAAATGAACTTCCTGGGCGAGTCTATGCCGCCAAGCGAAGTGTAGATGGCGCGCACGAGGTCGTCGATGTTCAGTTTTGACGGGGACGGGCAGGCGCCGGCCGCGGCATCGGGGTCCGGCGAATCTAGGCAGGGCGAGGCGACGTCGATTATGGAGACTTTGGAGACGTCGACTCCGCGGCCATTAAGGAGCTTGGCCAGGTTCGCCGAGGGCCGCAGGAAACTCACGTAGACTCCTCGGAAACCGGCGGACGTCAGGCGCCTGAGGCTGTCGACGCTGGCGTCCAAGTAGTCGTCGGTGGGAAGCTCGACCATTATGACTGCGCTTTGGCGGCGGCCGAGCGCGTCTTCGAAGGAGCTTGGGGAGTCGGGCGTCATGCAATCTGGTTCCTGGGAGGGGCGCGTCAGGGCTTTTTCTCTTCCTTCTTGCCGCCCATTATTACCACTAGCTTCTTTTTCATGGCGAGCTTGATGGTGACGGCGGTGCGGTCGAAGGCGCGGGCGAGGCGGCCGATTTCGTCGTCGCGCTGTGTGCCTTCTACCACGACATCCATGTTGCCTTCGCTGATTTCCTCGATGGCCTTGGAAAGCGATTCAATGGGCTGGGAAATCGTGCGGGAAATGAAGACTCCGAGGACTATGCTGGCAGCCAGGAGGAAGACGGCAATTGCCATCGTGAAGAAGTTGGCGGCCCTGTTCTCGGCGGCCCGGTCGGTGATGTCGACGAGGGAGAAAAGCACGGCAATCAACCTGCCCTGGTTGTCGGCCACGGGAAGGCCTCCGCACAGGAAAACGCGGTCTCCGCTTTGGATTTGGCCGAGTGAAACCGGGCCGCTTTCCACGTTGTGGGAAACGTCGGCGTTTGTAATGCATTTTTCCAGGCCGTCCGCTTCTTCTTTCAGGTCGGGCGTGGTCCTGCCCAAAAGCAGGTGCTCTTCGTATGCGTCCCAGTTGTCGGGAAGCCCGGCTTCTTTCCTGGACGAAATCCAGTCGTCGTGGTTGAAATAGCGTTTTTCCCCGAAGACCGCGAATTCGTCGTGGCCCACCGAAGTGGATTTCAGGAAGCCGAGGAAGTGGTCTATGTCTTCGCCGAACTCGACGAAGCCTATGAGCTGCGAGCCGTGGTAGTACGGCGCAGTCACGCGCAGGGCGAACGCGGTCTTGCCGAGTTCTAGGCCGCTTGCAATGGCGTTGGTTTCCCTGGCCTGCCGGATGGCCGGGCGGTTCACCAGGTCGCCGTGAAGTGGGTAGTCGTGCATGCGAAGGAACACCGTGTCGTTGGAGTAGTGGAAGTAGAAATGAGTGATGCCGTATTTTTGGCTCAGGGACGTGAAGAGCGGGAGCGTGTAGTTGTAGAGACCTTCGCGGTCGCCGGCAGTGAACAGTTCCTTCGGCCCGTCGCAGACAAGGTAGGTTTCAAGCGCCGAGGACATTGCCGCGGTATCGTGCGAGAGCAGGTGTTCGTAGGTGCGCTCGATGGTTTGGAGCCTGTTCGAGAACTCCTGCTGGAGGTGCTGGGTCTCGCGCACGGTCCAGAAATAGTAGAACACCGAGACGAGTACCAGGGAGACTAGGAAGAACCACGCGGCAATCTTGGTGTTGAGCTTCATTCAAAAACCCTCCCGAAAGTCATTTGGAAATCCTGCTCCAGAACCCGTGGAGCTCGCGCTCGGAAACTATCTTTTCGCCCTTTGCCGACGCTTCGGCCGGGGCGCCGAGGATGGCCGAGGCTTTTTGCCTGAATTCCTTGGCGTTTTCGGGCTTGAGCACTTTCTCGGCCTCAAGCTGGGCAATGTAGCCGAGGACCACTTCGGCGGAAAGGCCTTCTCCCTTGAGGTCGGAAAAGATGTTCTCGGCAAGCGGGCCCAGGTACTTTTTGAACTCGGCGCGCAGGAGCTCTTCCGACGTCTCGGAGACCTTGCGCGACGCGCCGGAAAGCACGCCCTCGTAGCCCGAGAGTGAAGTGCCGATGACGAGGCCGTTGCGCGTGATGTCGTAGAGCCGCAGCTGCTTGGAATGTCCGCTTCCGCGCTCCTTCGAGACGTTGATTACGAAGCCTAGTTCGCCGCGCATTTCAACCGAGCGGAGGATTATTATGTTGTCGACCGAGGTGGACAGGTCGGACTCGGAGAAGCCCGATCCTATGGGCTGGGCCTTGGACGCGGCGGTGAAAATGGCCGTGGCGTTGCGGGACTTGAAGAACGAGGACGCTTTTTTGGCGAACGAGACCACGATGTCTTCCGAGAAATAGTTCCCGAGGGCGGAAAGCGAGTCCACCACGCAGCGGGTCGCGGCGCGCGACTCCACGGCGGCGGCGATTTCGGCCAGGTGCTCTTCGAGGAACTTTTCGTGGGGGTAGCCGCACTTGAGGAGCAGCAGCCCCTTCTTCTCGTAGGACTCGAGGTCCCAGCCGAAGGCGGCGGCGTTGCGGAGGAGCTGGCTGCGGTTTTCCTCGAAGCCGACGTAGATGCAGGGCTCGCCGTTTTCGAGGCCGTTGACCAAGAACTGCATTGCAAGCAGGGATTTTCCCGTGCCGGTGGGGCCGACGAGGAGGGTGGACGAGCCCTTGAAGAGGCCGCCTTCCAGCATTTCGTCGAGGGCGGCGATGCCGGTGGAGACGCGCTGGGAGGGCACGAAGTATTCGAACGGGACCGCGACCGCGGGGAAGACCGAGAGGCCGCTTGAAGTGATGCGGAACGGCAGCTCTTCGGAGTGGTAGGTCTTGCCGCGGACCTTGACTATCTGCATCACGCGCTGGAGCTCGCGGCCGCGCTTGACCTGGTCGAAGCGCAATATTGCGTCGGAAATGAATTCTTCGACCGTGTACTGGGAGTATTTGCCGTGTTCGCGGACCTCGCTTGTAAGGATGGTGGTGCAGCCGAGGGTGGCGAGGGTGCGCCCAAGCTCGAACACGAATTCGCGGATTGCCGCCTTGTCGTCAAGGTAATAGGCTATGGCGGTGATGGAGTCGATGCACAGGCGCTTGGCGTTGGACTGCTTGACCTGGTCCTCGATGAAGTCCAGCGTCTTTCTGGCGTCGAAGCCGCCGTCGGCGTAGACATCGCGCAGGTCGGCGATTTTCAGCCGCTGGTCCTCGACGGTTTTGCGGTCGTAGAACGAGAACTTTTCCAGGTTCTTCAGCGTCTTGAACAGGGGCTCGGTGAGCGTGATGTAAAGGCCGTTTTCGCCTTGTTTTACGCCGGCAAAGAGCCACTGGAACGCGAAAATGGTTTTTCCGCTGCCGGACGAGCCCGACAGGAGAATGACCGAACCCTTGGGAAAGCCGCCGGACATTGCTTCGTCGAAGCCGGCGATGCCGGTGGTGGAAAATGCCTCCTCGGCTTCCAGCTCTTCCTGTTCGGGTTGTGCGTCGTCAGCGACCAAAATTGCCCACCTGGGGGAATTAGGTTTTGCCCCTTTTTAAGAGTAGGCGTGGAAGAAAAGCGTTGTTTCAAAAAAAAAGAATGGCGTTGCCGCGGCCGGCGGAAACAATCAGAGCTTGATTACTTTGTCGCACAACTGCGCGATTTCGGCGCGGACTTCCTGGTCGGTCTGGGTTTCGAGGGAGACCAGCATGCCGTTGACGCCTAGGACGCGCAGCCGGGTGAGGATGCCGTGGATGAAGCGGGCGAACACCGCGGGGTCGTGGTGGATGAGCATGGTGGTAATCGAGTCGATGAAGACGAAGCGGCTTCCTTCCATGGCGTCGAGCGCGGACTTGATGGAAATCGAGATGTTGGACAAGTCGGAGACGTTGTCGAGGAAAACTGCGTTGTCGACGTCCGGCAGGTCCATTCCCTGGGACTTGCAGAGGCAGTCGATGAAGAACAGCCGGTCGATGTCCACGCCCGCGCGTTTGTAGATTTCGACCAGGTTGGGGTACGGCCTGCTGGCGGAAAGGATTATTCCCTGGTAGCCCCGGCCTGTCAGGAACTTTATCGAGGCGAGGTTGGCCTCCATGGCGTTTTCGGGGCTGGTCTCTAGCAAGACTATCCATCCCGGCGGAAGGCCGTTGAGCTCTTGTTCGAGGATTTTCGGGTCAATCATTTTTTGGCGTAGTCACTTCTTTTGCTGGAAAACGGGAGCCCGTTTTTCCCGGGCGTTCAGGGGGCTTGCGCGCCTCGTGGGAAGTCCTTCCCTTATCCTGCCACGGCGACGACTTCGTCGACGTGCAGGGCGACGTCGCGGATGAACGGCTTCTGCCGCAGGTCGCGGGCGACGTTGAAAACCACGAAGACGTCCTGGACTTCGCGGCGCTTGACGGTGCCGATGAGGAACTGGGAGAAGCGCATTATTTCCGACAGGGGCTTGTAGAGCGCGATGGTGGTCAGCGAGTCGATGAAGATGAATTTTTTGCGGCCGTGCAGCTTTTCAAGCGAGGTGTAGATGGCGCGCACGAGCTCGTCGATTTCCATTTCCTTGGAGACCGGGACGCAGGGAGGGGAGTCCGGGGCGCCGGCGCAGGACGAGGCGGCGTCGATGATGACTATCTTGGACAGGTCTATTCCCTTTTGGCCCAG
>CAYVQS010000065.1:0-6796 GCA_964453195.1 Microcaldota archaeon
AAGCTCGGCGGTGCCGCCGCCCCCAACGAATTCTTCCGAAACGGCGATTGCGTCGCCCGGCAAAACTAAAGTCAAATAACCCACCTTTTTAGAGTAAAACTTCCAGACCGGGAAACAGCCGGTCAGGCGTCGACGGGCCCTTCGGGCCGCGCCGGCTTGCCCTTGAACGCCAGCAGGTTCTTCATCAGGTCGTCGGCGGCCTGCACTTGCTTGCGGACGTCCTGCGCCGCGGGCTCTTCCTCGTCGAGCTGCTGCACCTGCTGCTTCATCTGCACCGACTTCTGCACGGCCTGCTGGAGCGCGGGGTGGCTTTCGCCGTGCCGTGCCTTCAGGTCATCGATGATGGAGTCCATTTCGTTGGAAATGTGCATTACCACGGACTTGACGAGCGCGGACGAACAGGTGTCGCCGCCGCCCTCCACCGCGTCCTTGAGGATCTTGATGAGCTCGTTGAGCCCCAGAAGCCGGCCCTGGATATAGGCGTCCTTGGGCGTCATTTCTTCGTAGTCGGCCATGGAGTATTGTTCCGGCGCAAATTAAATAACGTTACTGAAAGAAGCCGGAAAACGGGCGCCTGCGGCCGGCGGGCCCGAAAACCATTATTAAACCGGCTTCCCCATCTTTCAGGGGGCAAACAGGAGGAAGCCGGGAATTGGTACTTGAATCGTGGGTAGAGCCGCAGGGCGCGATGGAGAACCCGTTGAAGATAACGGTGCTCAGCTTTGTATTCGTCACCATCGCCGTCTGGGCCACCCAGTTCATCCAGACCGGGTACTCGGGCATCCTGCTTGTCACCATGGTGTCGCTTCCGTCGATTCCGCTGATTACAAGCCTGTTTTCGCTCGAGGAGACCGAGACCGAGCACGAAATCAAGGTGCTGCACTCGCGCACCCTGACCAGGCACGTCAGCATCCTGCTCGTCCTCGTCGCGTACTTTCTGGGCCTGATAATCGGCTTCACGTTCTGGTACCTGGCGCTCCCGCCGGAAACCGGCAAGGCCGTCTTTTCGAGCCAGCTCGAGGAACTCTCGAAAATAAGCGGAAACTTCTACGGCTATGCGGTCAAGTACGAGTTCGCCGGCAGCTTCGAAAAAATATTCCTCAACAACCTGCAGGTGCTCGCCATAATCCTGGCCGCGTCCGTGCTCTACGGCGCCGGGTGCGTGTTCGTCCTGGTGTGGAACGCCAGCATAATCGGAGTGTTCCTGGGAAGCCTTGCGAGGAGCTACGTCGTTCCCGGCGCAACCGCGGAGACCGCGGCAGCCATGGGACTTGGCACCGGAGTGCTGGGCCTCATTCCCCACGGCTCGTTCGAAATGCTGGCGTATTTGACCGGTGCCCTGGCAGGCGGAATATTGTCGGCGGCACTCATACGCAAGGCCTACCGCGACCCCGCATTCATAGTCATCCTCTACGACGTGGCCAAGCTCATTGCGTGGGCCGTGGTGTTCCTGGCAATCGGCGCAGTAATAGAGGGAAGCGCGCTTGCGGGGCTGTGATGGGGCTACTTGGTTTCCTGGTCGAGGACTTCGGCCTGGTTCCGCGAATACGCTTCTAGGAGCTTCTTGACGATGACGTCGTAGTCGGGCTCCTGGCCGGGGGAAGAAGAGACGATTTTTTCAGCGGCTTTCTGGAGGTCGACGTCCTTGGCGCCGCCACCCGGGATTTGGGGGACGTGCTCGCCCGACATTCGCGCCGAAAGCATGGAGGCTAGGCGCGAGAGCTCGAGCGGGAAGATTATCTTGTTGCTCTTTCCGTCCGCGATCTTCTTCAGCGCGTCCAGGTAGAGGTAGGCAAGCGTCCTGTCGCTCATCTTGGAGACGGCTTCGTCGAGGATGCCCAGCGAAACGTTCTTTGCCGTGGCCTCGGTCTCGACCTTGACCTTGTACTCGTTCGCCTCCTTGCGCTTGCGCATGGCGTCGACCAGCGTGGGCGGAAGCTCGATGGACTCCAGGTCCACCTTGATTATCTGGATTCCCCACTGCTTGCAGGTCTCGGCAAGCGATGCCTGGACGCGGGCGTTTATCTGGTCGGCGTGCGTCACCACGTCGTCCAGCGCCATTTTTCCCACGGCGTCGCGAATCTCGGCGTGGACCTGGACGGCGATTGCCTGGCGAAAGTTCTGGACCTGGGTCACCGAGGCCGCCGGGTCCGCTATCTTGGCGTAGATTATGGCGTCGACCTTGATCTTGATGTTGTCCAGCGTGATGACGTCCTGGGACGGGATGTCGATGGTCTGGGTGCGGACGTCGACGAGCTGGTACTTGTCGATGAACGGGAAAAAGACCGAAAGGCCAGGGCCCACGATGCGGTCGTACTTGCCGAACCGGAAGACCACGCCGCGCTCGTACTCCTTGAACTCGACGAGGTCGGGCTTGAGAAGGTAGGCCACTGCAACGAGGGCGAGGAAAGGCAGGGCTACGCCGAACGGCACCGCGCCCGAGGCGACCACGAAGACAATCACCGCAACCATTGCGAGGATTACCACGAACACTACTGCCTGCCTGTTGTCCGCCATATAGACAAGAAAGGGGAAAAACTGCTTAAAAACGTGATTGAACGCACTACGGAAAGCGAGCGGTTTTAAATCCGGGGAAACCGAAAGAAGTTACGGTTGATTAATAGTGCCCGAAGCCAAGAAACTGCTCGTACTGACCATCGACGTCGACGACGACCTTGGGGAAAAGGCCAAGGTCCGCGGCCCCGTGGTCGGGAGGCAGGAGAACGTCGACGCCGCCACCAAGATGGCGCTTGCCGACCCCGAAGAGGCCGACGCCAACTCCATTTTCCAGGCGGTCAAGGAATACGACGAGCTCTCGAAAGAGTACGACGTCCAGGTCGCGGCCCTCACCGGCCACCGGGGCCTTGGGTACAAGGCCGACCGCGAAATCGTGCGCCAGCTTGAAAAGGTGCTGGACGAATTCGAGGCCGACGCCTGCGTGCTCGTGTCGGACGGCGCAAGCGACGACCAGGTCATTCCCCTCATCCAGTCCCGCGTCAAGATCAACCGCGTGCGCCAGCTTGTAATCAAGCAGACCAAGGAACTGGAAAAGACCTATTTCGTAGTCCTAGAAAAACTCAAGGAGCCGCATTACGCCAGGCTCGTGTTCGGCGTGCCGGCAGTCGGGCTCCTGCTTTATTTCCTGCTTCCCAACGAAGGCCCCCGCATATTCATCGGCCTGCTCGGCGCCTACCTCTTCCTCAAGGGCCTGGGCGTCGAAGAGGCGATAATCTCCAGCGTGTCCAAGGTCGAGTTCTCGTTCGAGAGCCCGACGTTCCTTTTGTACTTCGCGTCCGTGCCCCTCGCGCTTGTCAGCGTCGGAATCGCGCTGGACAGCGTCTACCGCCGCGGCAGCCTCGACGCGCTCAAGGGCGCGGCCCTGTTCGTCAAGTTCCTGCTCCAGCTCATGCCCGTCGCGCTCTTGTTCATGGTCGCCGGCAACGCGGTCGAGGCCTGGACCGACAAGAAGCGCTACAATTTGCCCAACATAATCGTCGACGGCCTCATCATAGTCTTCCTGTCGTTCATCCTGTCCTCGGCCGCGGACTGGGTCCTCGGCGCGCTGTCGTTCCCCAACTTCCTGTACACCCTCCTGCTTGGGGTCGCCGCCATGCTCGTGGCCACGCACTTCGCGCGCGAGTACAAGAAGAAGATGGTGGCCGAAATGAAGCTCGAGGGCAAGGAAGTCTACACCGAAATCGGCGGCTTCCTCGGCAAGATAGTCGGAGTCAACAAGAAAAACCAGCTCATCGTCCAGACCGGCCGCGGACAGAAAATAGACTTCGACTTCGACAACATCTCCCGGATAGGGGAGAAAATAATCATACGGTACTGATTCTGAAAGCGTCCGCGCGACCACGGTTATTAACGGGCGGATTCAAGAAACTAATGAGCAAAAATGCAACAGCAACACCCGCGAGCCGAGCTTTACACCGACGAACACGGCTATCAACTGATAGGCTATGGACGAGAAGCCGCACTCTATCGAAAACCGGCCGCAAAGGTAGTTCACAAGTTCTGGAGACAGGACTGGGTTTTGGCGCACTACCCCATTTTCCGCTCAGGAAAGCGATATTTTACAAGAGCGGCCAGCCGCGCAGCGGAAAGGTTTACCCGAGCAGACTCCGAAAACAGGCACGACCTTATCGAAAAAGAACGCTCGGACGTGCCCCACCACGGAATTCCAATAGACGATTTTAGGAGAATAACACTAATTCTATCAGTGGCGTCACAGGACTTAATCCGACAGGCGCGAACCCTAGGTATTCCTACGCCCAAGGTAGCTAGGGCAATCCCGCACCCGACCAAGCCGCTTTACGTTCTGGAAATCAGCGACTTGTCCAAGAAAGGACATTCGATACTTACCGGAAACGAGCTCTACAACGAAAACAAAAGGCAACGGATTGAGAACTACCGGGAACTTTTGGACGCGATAAAGGAAGACGAGAAAAAGCTCGCAGAACGGGGGTACGTGCAAGACCTGAAGAACCACCCAGCAAACTCGTCGTGGATAATCCGGATAAATAATCGGACGCGAATTGCCGAACGCTTCTTCTGCGACGTCACGAACATGACAATGCTTGCAGAAAAACAGAAATGAAACAGCTAGCACCGCACGACGATTCGCCTATTCTTTGGTTCTTCATTCCTGTTTTTCGAAAACCACTTTCCCGCCGTGCAGGATACGGGACAGCTTCAGTTCGGTCGCAAGGGCTTCCAGCACTTCCCTTCCAGGCCTTGACTCACGCGCGCCAAGCGCTTCGTGCGGCATCAGGCTGAGTTCGGCGCCCCGCTTTTCGCCGTAGAGCCTAAACTGCTCGGAGTGCCCGAGCTTGTCCATGATTTTGCATACCTCGCGCATTCTCAGCGGGTCGATTGTACGGCTAGAGAAAATCCCCATCCGCTGGCCGCCGTAGACCTATATCGCCACCTGGCGCTTGCTCGAGCCCAGCGACTCGTTCTGCTGGTCCACCGCGATGCGGCCGCTTCCCCGCACGACGTATTTCATGAAAAGTAAGTGGCGGAACAGGAATAAAAACCGCGGATTCCTTCCGGAATTTTTCGTTCATTCTGGAAAGGCTTTTATACCGGGGCGTTCACTGTGTTTTTCAGAAGGTAGCGTTTCAATGGAATTCTTGGCAAGACTGCAGAAGAAGCTTCTTTTCTCCTATTGCGCAGTCTTTGCCATGACCACCGGTCACGCAGTTCCTGCAGTCATTAAGTCTGCAAGAAACTGCTAAGGACCGGGAATGAAGCGCGCCCGCGCTTTTGGGCGCGCAGACCAGCGAACCAAAACCAAAAGCTCCAGCTTAAAAGCTCTAGAAATCTCCCGATTTGGAAAATAAGTTAGGAAAAGGCTCCGTTTGGCAAAAGAAGGCAGGAGAAGGCGATAAATTAATTAAGGAGGATGTTTTTAGATTATCATTAATTCACGCAAAAACGTGGAGGTGGGTTAAACAGCGAACGTGGAGGTACTGACTGAACAGAGAAAAGACTTGAATCGAGTTGGAAATAAGAATAGAAATGGAAAAGGTGGTTGGAGATGAGGAAGACAACCCCAAGGAGGCAATCCTGAGAAAGAGATTGTGTCTTCCCTCTCTACCCACACCCAAAATTCGCGGAACACTATTTACCGGAAAGTACTATTTATATCTTTGCCCCAGCAGTGCGATTTTCGATTTGCCGGAATTTGGCGGTTTGGGCAGTTTTGTGCGCTTTTTCGGATGCGCGAATTGTGTAGAACTAGACTCGGATTTTTCGCCGATTGCCGATTATTTGCCTGCTTTAGGGCCCTGGCTCGAGACGGGAAAAAAGCTTGCTGCCCCCCCCCTTCACAATGGGCCGATGGAGTTATTTGCCTATTTGGCGGCGGATCTGGCCGAGGAGCTGCTGCTTCTTCTGGGAGGGCGCAAGCGCGTGGTCGAGGACGTCGAAGATGTCCTTGACCGGCACGATTTGCAGGTTCTTGCGCGTCTTGTCCTCGAGCACCAGGTCGCCGACGTTGGAGGCGGGAAGCAAAAGCTTCTTGATGCCGGCGTCGCTTGCGGCCTCGGCCTTGCTAGTGGCGCCGCCTATTGGCAGCACTTCGCCGCGCACCGAGAGCGAGCCGGTCATTGCCACGGACTGGTCGACGGGAAGGTTTTCGAGGGCGGAAATGACCGCCGTGGCGACGGAGACCGAGGCCGAGTCGCCTTCGACTCCCTCGTAGGACTGGAGGAACTGGACGTGGATGTCGTAGTTGGAAACGTCCTTGCCAAGATGTTTTTTGACAACTGCCGAGACGTTCTGCACGGCCTCGGTGGCGATCGTCCCAAGTTTCCCGGTGGCGATGATCTTGCCCTCGAACTTGCTTGACGCGGGCGCGACTTCGGAGACTATGGGCATGACGATGCCGGCGTCGCCGATTACCGCAAGGCCGTTGACGCGGCCGACTGCGGGGCCCGATGTGAGGAAGACGTGGTAGTCCTTGCGGATGTCGATGAACTGCTGGGTGGCCTGCTGTTCGAGCGTGCGGGCGATTTTCTTGGCAGTTTCGACGTGGTCCGCAGTGACCAACGACGCGCCTTTTTCGCAGGCGACGTCGCCTGCCGCGCGGATCAGCCCGCCAAGTTCGCGCAGCTTGAGCGTGAGCTTGTCCTTGCGGCCGGAGCGCTTGCGGGCCTCCTTGAATATTTCGGCGACTGCCGAACGCTCGAAGTGGGGGATTTTTCCGTCCTTGGCGACTTCCTGGGCTACGAACTTGACTATCTTGCGCAGGTTCTCCTCGTTGTCGTCTATGTGTTCCTGCATGTAGACC
>CAYVQS010000066.1:0-6755 GCA_964453195.1 Microcaldota archaeon
GTACAGGCTCAACGCCGACGCGGCCGGCCTGAAAAAAGCCCTGGCGTGAGCGGGGGAGCCCAAGCAAAAATTATTATTGGCGGCCGGGCTTAGTTTGTAATCCACCAATCCGGGTTGCTTTCACACATGGACGAACAGGAAGAACAGGGCGAAAATTTCGGCGAGGACAGCCTGCAGGACAAGGTCTCCGAACAGGCCGGCGCGTTCGCCGAGCAGATAAGGAGAATCGGCGTCGGCCGGATACTGTTTGCCATAGTCGCGCTTTTGACCGTCGGGTATTTCGCGTCCTATTTCCTCAGTGTCTCCTCGCTCACGGTGGTGGTGAGGGAAAAGGACTCTAGCCGCGGGATAAACGCCGACCGAGTGGAAATAGCGTTCCCGGGCCTGTTCGGCGAGGAAATCAAGAGCGACCTTGGCGACGGAAGCGGAAACTTCTATTTCTCCGGCGTTCCCGGCGGCCGCGAAGTCAAGGTCACGGTGGAGCAGCCCGGGTACGAGCCTTTCTTCGAAGCCGCAATTCCCCAGGGAGGGACTTTCTCCGCGCACCTGTACCGGTCTTCCTTCGTAATGCTCGAGTCCGAGGCGCCGCTTTCCTCGGTTTCCATGGGCGCGTCGTGCACCCGCCTGTTTTCGGTCCTTGCCAGGAACACCGCGGCCGAGGCCGACGCCGAGGGCGTTTCGCTCGTTTCCCAGGACTTTCCCGACGACGTTTCGTTCTCGTTCGTCGCCGACCCGGCGGAAGGCGAGTCCATCACGATTCCAGCCAACGACTCCAAGACGCTCCAGTTCGCCCTCACCACCAAGAACGCCGAAAAGGGCGAGAAGACCGGCACGGTGAGGCTGCGCGGAACCAACAAGGAGCTTTCGGTCGGGCTTTCGGTAGGCGAAAACCCGCGCATCGACGTTTCTCCCACCGAAATAAGGCAGTCCGCCGAACAGCGCGAGTCCGTGCTGGTAATCATCAGCAACAAAGGCGAGACTGATTTGTCCAACATCAAGATTTCCGAGTCCGGCGGCAAGGTGACGCTGCGGGACGTGCCTGCCGAGGCTCAGGCCAAGCTCCGCGTGCTCAAGCCCGGGTTCGATGTGAGTTTTTGGGTCGACCCCGTCGGTTCCGGCCAGGGCTTCGTGATAATCTCCGCCGACTGCGTCCAACCCATCCAAATCAGCGTCAACCTCGGATAATTCCGCGCCCTTAGTGTTTTTGAATGCAAGTGGATTTCCTCCTCCTTTTCTCGTTCTTCTCCTCGCTCGCGTTCTCGCTCTTTTTCATGCGCAAGAAGCGTTCCGTCCTGCTGCTTTTGTTCACGCTGCTCGTGCTTTTCGTCCTCTTCGGCCCCGCCGGCGCCGCGGGCTTCCTCGCCGCGTTTTTCTTGAGAATATCCTTCTAGTGCCCCTTGTCCGTTCGCAAGGTTTTTCAACCGCGCCTGCCTTTTCCTTCTCATGGCTTATTTGTCCGACTTGCTGAAGCAGAAGAAGGCCGAACAGCAGTCCGGGGCAAAAAAGGGCGTTCCCGAAATCCTGCTCGAACCCGAGGCCCCGGCGCCCAGGGCCCGGGCCAAAGCCGAGGCCGCCGTTCCCGCGCCTGTCCCGTCGCCGCGGCCGATAATGCCCTTGCTTTCGGAAAAGCCGGCCCCGCGCCAGTCCCCTGCTGAAAAGATCGAGGCCGCCAGGGAAAAGGGCGGCGACAAGATATTGCTCGAGTCCTACGGCGACGTGCGAATCTACCGCGTGCCCAACGACCCGCTCTACCTCTACGAAGTCCCGACGCCGCGCTACCGCGGCGAGGAGCGCGCCCTCATCAACGCGCTCATCGACATAGCGGCCGGGGTGATTTCCATCCAGCGGCGCGAGGAAATGACCCCCGAGGAGCTGCGCGAACGCTACCGCGAGAAAGTGCTGGAAATAATCGCCGCCACTCCGGAGCTAAAAGTGCCCATCAACGCGCGCGACTTTTACGCCGACGTGGTAGTGCGCGAAATGCTGGGCTTCGGCATCATCGACCCCCTCGTGCACGACGACAACCTCGAGGAAATAATGGTCATCGGCCCCAACAAGCCCGCGTTCGTGTTCCACCGCAAGTACGACATGATGAAGACCAACGTCGAGTTCTACGACGACCGCGACATCCGCACGCTCATCGACCGCATCGCGCGCAACATCGGCAGGAGAATCGACGCCCAGGTGCCGCTGCTGGACGCGCGCCTTCCCGACGGCACCCGCGTCAACGCCACCGTGCCCCCGGCCTCGCTCGACGGCGCAACAATCACGCTTCGAAAGTTCCGCAAGGACCCCATGACAGTCATCGACCTCGTAAACGCCGGCACGGTCAACCTCGAAGTCGCAGGCTTCCTCTGGCTTGCCGCCGACGGCCTGGGCGCCAAGCCCGCCAACATCCTCATCGCAGGAGGCACGGCCTCGGGAAAGACCACGACGCTCAACGTCCTCGCATCCTTCGTGCCCACTGCGGAAAGAGTAATCACCATAGAGGACACGGCCGAGCTTTCGCTGCCGCTTTACCACTGGATACGCTTCGAGACCAGGCCGCCGGGAATCGAGGGCACCGGCGAGCTTTCCATGGACACCCTAGTCAAGAACACGCTTAGAATGAGGCCGGACCGCATAATCGTGGGCGAAATAAGAGGAGAGGAAGGCTTCACAATGTTCACGGCCATGAACACGGGCCACGACGGAAGCTTCGGCACCGTGCACGCCAACTCGGCCGAGGAGACGCTGACCCGCCTCGTGAGCCCGCCCATCAACGTCCCCGAAGTCATGCTCCAGGCACTCAACTTCGTAATTGTCCAGCACAGAATCCACGACCGCCGCAAGGGAGTGGTCCGCCGCATCACGGAAATAGCCGAGGTCGTGGGCACCGGCGGCAGGAACTACCAGATGCAGGTGCTGTTCAAGTGGGACGCGGCAAAGGACCAGCTTATGCCCACCGGCGTTCCCGCCAACTATTATCAGACTTTGTGCAGCTACACCGGGCTTTCCATGAAGGCCGTGCTTGAAGAGCAGAAGAAGCGCTCCGACGTTCTCGCCGACCTGCAGAAGAAGGGCGCGCGCTCGATGGAGGAAATCTGCAGCGTCACCCAGAACTATATATTGTCCAGTCAAGGAAAGGTTTGAGTTGAAAAAAGTCCGCTGATTTGAAAAGGGTTGCAAAAATGCCGTCCGACAAGAACAAGCTTGAAAAGCTCCGCGAAGCCGTGGAGAAGGCGCCGAAAAAGGCGTCCGAAGAGGCCTACGAGGCGCCCAAGGACGAGATCGACGTCGACAAGATAATCAAGCGCTACCGCGACTCCTCGCTCGAGGAAAAGCCGCTTAGGACCGCCGACGACGCCCGCATTTCCGATCTCAAGGCCCGCGTCGAGGGCGAGTCCGACACCTCCAAGCTCGACTTCAGCCGCGTGGTGTTCAAGGAAAAGGCCAGCCAGCCCCTGCTTTCCGAAAAGACCCTCTCGATAGTCGGCAGCTTCTACCTCTCTTTCGAGGCGCCGATTTCCGCCATCGCCGGCCTGTTCGCCAAGGCCCAGTCCACAAAGTCGCTCAAGCAGAGCCTCGAGACCGCAGACATCGGCCTTTCCGCCGAGGCCTATCTCGTGGTGTCCGCGGTCTTCGCCGTATTCGCAGCCGTCTTCATGTTCGTTTTCGGCGCGCTCGCCTCCGCCGCGTTCCTGGAAAGCGACCCCATCCTGGCGGCAATCCTTCCCGTCGCAATGTCGCTCTTCGGCTTTTTCGGCGCCGGCCTCTTCGTCGTGCTCTACCCCGCCCAGCGCGCGTCCTCCCGCGCCGCCCTCGTCAACCGCGAGCTTCCGTTCGCGCTGCGCCACCTCGCCACGCAGATAAAGTCGGGGGTCTCGTTCCACCGCGCCCTCAAGTCGGTCGCCGCGGCGGACTACGGCCTGCTGAGCCTGGAGCTTGAGAAGACGCTGCGCGACATGGAAAAGGGCAACTCCACCGAGGAGGCACTGCTGCTGCTTGCCAACCGCACGACTTCCAAGGGCCTGAAAAAGGCGATAGTCCAGATCATCCGCGCCCTGCGCACCGGCGGCAATTTGTCCGAGCTCATTTCCGGAATCGCCGACGACGTGTCGTTCGAGTCCAAGATGCTGGTGCGCGACTTCGTCGAGCGCCTCAACATAGTCAGCGTGGTCTACATCATGGTCGGAGTCGTCGCTCCCGTGGTAATCACCATAATGGCCGCGGTGACCCAGCTTCCAATGATAAACGCGGGCATTTCCTTCGAGACCGTGGCCCTGGTGTTCGGAATGGACATAGTCGGCATGCTCGTGGTGATCTTCGCGATAATCAAGATGGAGCCTACGGTGTGAAGCAAATGGCATTCGACCTGAAGAAACTGTACGAGACCGCCGAGCGCTACTACGCCGCCACGGGCTTCAAGCTCAAGCTCTACCAGTTCGTGGCAATCATCTGGATATTCGCCCTGCTCTCCGCAATCTTTTCCTACCTCATAGTCCAGGCAATCCCGACCGGGATGGGCAACCAGGGCATCCTCGCGCTGTCGGCGTTCGCGGCCGTAATGAGCCTGGTGGTCGGCATACCTTTCTACATGCGCTCGCGCAGGATCGACCAGATCGAGGAGAACCTTCCCGACTCGCTCAAGCACATGGCTGCCGTGCTCAAGTCCGGCGGCACGGTCGAGTCCGCGCTCGAGGAGGTCGCAGACGCCAACTACGGTCCCATCAGCACGGATTTGGAGGGCGCGCTGCACCAGCTGCGCGAGGGCAAGGCTTTCGACGACGCGCTCTACTTCGCTGCCTCTAACACGGGCTCGGACTTGTTCAAGCGCTGCACCGTAATCATCCTCGACGCGCGCAAGGCCGGCGCGGGCCTGGCCGACGTCATCCTCTCCATCGCCGAGGACGCGCGCGAGCTTTTGAGGATCAAGCGCGAGCGCGTCTCCCGCACCACGATGCACACGTCGTTCCTCTACATCACGTCGCTCATACTCGGGCCGTTCATCTTCGGCTTCACGATTTCCATCGTGCGCTTCATCGGCAACAACATGGCCGCGGCCATGGAGGGCGTTTCGGTGAACTTTTCCGGCCTCGACTTTCTGCTCATAGTGTTCATAGTCGCCCAGGCGGGTCTGTCGGCCATGGCCATCGGCGTCATCAGCGAGGGCAAGGCGTCTAAAAAGCTTTTATACGTGCCCTTCATGGTTCTAATTGCGCTCGCAGTCTACCAGACCGGGTCGTTCCTCGGGAACCTGGTGATCGGCGGAGGTTAACCAAATGTCCCGTTCAAACGAGAAAAGAGGCCAGACCGCGGTGGAGTACTTGCTGCTGGCAACCGTCGCAGTGGCCACGGTCGGCGCCATAGCGTTCTTCGTCAAGCGCGCGGTCGCGGGCGGCTGAAAGGGGTTTCAGATGTTTTCAAGCGAGGAGTCCGGCCAGACCGCGTTGGAGTACCTTTTCTTGGTAGCCGGAGGCATACTGTTCGTCCTCGTCATCGTCCTTTTGTTCCAGAACTACGTGATCAAGCCCGCCCAGAACGTCACGGCCGTCCAAGTCGACGCCTACAAGATTTCCGTGCGCAACGTTACCAACTGACGCTTTCAAAGAGGAGATGAATAATGGACGAAAAAGGGCAGGGCGCGTTCGAGTACATCCTTATTCTCGCAGGCGTTTTGTTCATAGTGCTGGCGGTCATCTTCGTGCTCCGGGGGACGGCGAAGAACGCCAACGCCAACGTCGACACCACGATGGGGCAGATTTCCAACACCACGCGATGCGAGCTTGTGAACAGCTCGTGCTGCTGGTCGTCGGCCTTCAACGAGTGTATGCTCCAAAACTGAGCCCGGAAAAAACAAGGTTTTTAAACCGGGCTTGAGTGTGGTTTGTAAGTTTCACAGTTGTTTTAGGAGGGATAGGTACATGGACGAAAAAGGACAGGGCGCGTTCGAGTATATCCTGATGCTTGCCGGCATTTTGCTGGTGGTCATCGTGGTTATCTTGATTCTGCGCACTCAGCTCAGCGGAGTCGGCGGAAACATCAACGCGACTTCCAGCGGAATCAACAAGTCGAGCTCGTGCCAACTGGTGCAGAATTCCACCACCAACTGCTGCTGGGACACGTCGTCCGGAGTCGGCAAGTGCCTCGGCACGTAAGTTCCCGCTTTAGGCGTTCGGGCGGCGCTTTGGCCGCCATTTCCTCTTTTTATCTTCTTTCCCTTTTCCTTTCCCGCCTCCGTTTAGTAAGCTATTTATTCGAACCAGCACTTAGTCTGTCCAAGGTGCGTTGATTGGAACAGGGATTTGGCGAACGCGCGCAGACTGCGACGGAATACATCCTACTTGTGGCGCTGGGGCTTGCCCTCGTTTTGCTTGGCATCGCGGTGGCGACGCAGATCCAGGACTTCGCCAACAACCTGATGACGCGCGTCTCCATCGAGCGCAACTCCACTATTTCCATGCTGCTTAGGTGACAAGATGATTCTTTCCCAGCAGCTCGCCTCTTCCGGCGCCGCGGTTTTCCTCGTGCTCTTCGCAGTTGCCGCGTCCTACATGGACGTCAAGAAGCGCATAGTCTCCAACTTCCTCAACCTCGCCGGCTTCCAGACGGCATCCTTGCTGTTCTTCGCCTGGGCCGACGTCTCCCCGGAGACGATTGCGAGCTACGGCGGTTTCGTCCTCGCGGTGTTCCTGTTTTCCGTGGCCCTCTACCAGCTTGGCGCGTGGGCCGGAGGCGACGCCAAGTACTTCACGTCGCTCCTTTCGTTCTATCCG
>CAYVQS010000067.1:0-6750 GCA_964453195.1 Microcaldota archaeon
TGCCAGGATGATGAGGTATTCAACCGCGGCTTGTCCGAATCTCTTCTTCAACAGAATCACCTACGTCTAGAATCGCCAAATGGGTTTGTTATTCTAAATTTTTTCCGCTTTTTAAGCTTTCTTATTTCCCGCCTTCCGGGGTCACCCCACCCGCAGTATGAGTTTGAGCACGTATTCGCGCATTATGTAGAATACGAAGTTGCCGCCCACCATTATCAGCGGCGCGTATTTGAGGCCCGAAAGCTCCTTTCCCTCGCGGATTACGCCGATGAGCATGCTTGCAAGGAGCGACGTGATTATGATGATGCTCAGGGAGGCGTTCTGCAGGAACTCCAGGGAAAGCGGGCTTTTCAGCGACACGAGCGAGCTTCCCATCTCCGCAGGCATTCCGCCTGCGCCCGTGGTCCTCTGCAGGTTGGTGACCATGCTCACGAACTGCAGCGACACCGCGAGCAGAAGGGGCGTACCGATTATTATGGTGAACAGGATGAACAGGACGTACATCTGGGTGCTGGAGACCAGTTCGCGCTTGAGCTCCTGCGTGTTGCGGATGTCGTCGGCGGCGTTTTCCAGCAGGTCCGCCAGGTGGCCGCCGGCCTTGAGCGAGGCCTTGAAGAGCGCGACCGAGCGCGAGAAAATCTCGGACTGGAGCCGGTCCGACATTCCGCCGATTGCGTCGGTGAACGACCCGGTTCCAAGCGACTTGGCCGTGGCGTACTTGATTTCCTCCTCCAGCGGCCCAAGTTCCGGCTTGGCCGCCGCGCGCAGCGCCGAGATGGGAGTCATCCCTGCGCGCAGGTTGGCGCCAATCATCTGCAGCGCGTCCGGAAGCACGTGCTCTACGCGGTTCTTGCGGTCCTCTATCTGGAGGAAAAGCAGGGTGTACGACGCGGTGAGCGTGACTGAGAACGCGGCGAAGCCTCCGCCGAGGATGAGTGCCAGGTCGTCGATTCTTCCCAGCACCCAGATTCCAAGGGCTGCGTCGACGAAGAGGAAAAGCGCGAGGAACAGCGTGGAGCCGAACCATTCCTCGGCGTCGGCGGAGAGGCCGGCGTAGACTATCTTCTTGTGCAGGTCCGCCTTGACGGCCTTGGGCGCGGCGTAGCTGAGCGCGTAGTAGATTCCGCGCAGGTTTATGCCGGCACGCTGGCTTGGAAGCATTCAATCACTTTGCCGTCTTGTTGTTATTAACCCGTTTTCTAGCCTTGTTCGTCTTGCGTTTGCCCGTTTCATTCCCGCTCTTTTTCTAGATGTGCACCGGCGGCCTCCTGCTTTTTATGAGCTCGACGATGACGAACTCGACCACGAAGCAGAAGCCGATGATTGACATGAATATGGTTTCCGTGACCTGCATCCCGCCGAAGGTCGAAAGCACTACGAGGAGCGTGGACCCAAGTCCCGGGATTGCCACCGCGAAGATCATGAACATCAGCGTCCACAGGTTGAGCTCGCTTGCGTAGTCCTTTATCTGCGCGTGCTGGAACTCCTGCACGCTTTTCACCAGGCCCTTGAGCGCGCCCTGCATCGAGCTTCCCGACCGCAGCGCGGTGACCAGCTGCCAGATGACCTTGCGCAGGAACTCGGACTCGGTGCGCAGCGCCATTTTCTCCAGCGCCGCGTCCTCGCTTTCCCCGGTGCTTATTTCCTTGACCACGGTCTCAAACTCGCGCGAGACCGCGCCGTAGTCCGTCCGCGCCACGTTCGCCATCCCGTCGTAGAGCGAGACGCCGGACCCGACCTGAAGCGACAAATCCTTCAGGGCGTATACGAGGTCCTTGTCCACGAGCTCTCCTATTTTGCGCGCCATTATGTGGGGGTAGTATATCAGGAAGCCGAACACGCCGGCGAACGCGGCCACCGAAGGCAGGATGGCCATGCGCATGGCCCAGAGTGCCGCGCCTAAGTCCGCCGGAGACGAGAACATGGCGGCCAGGATTTTCCGCTCGATGAGGCCGCGGCCCACCATGAGGACGAAGACGAGGAAGAACAAAAGCGAGCTCCAGACGAGCGCGTTGAACAGCACCACCGAGACGTATTCGCCGGCGTCCACGTCCTCGCGCGCCTGCTGCAGGTCGTACTTGAGGCCCGGCATGAGGCCGGCCACGCGGTGGCCGATGCCGGAGAACCTGCGCACCAGCCTCTTGGAGGCGGCGTACGGCACTATGAAAAAGGCGCTCTTCATCGATTTTCAGCTCGTCACGAAAGGATCTTGCTTGGCGGCAGGTTCCGCCTGGCCGCGTCCGCCACTTTTTTGGGGTCCTTGTAGTAGATGTTCATTACGTCGCCGACCAGGTCGACGTCGCTTATCTTGTTGCGCAGCATCCAGTCGAGGACCACTTTCTTCTCTTCAAGGTCGGCGTGGATTTCCTCGACGGTCATTCCGGTGTGTAGGTTGAGTTCGGAGAAAATCCGCGAGCTTTCGCCCATCTTCTCGAACGAGTCCGTGCGCGGCCTCCACCTGAACAGGATGTTGAGCGACATTTCCTTGGACTCGCGCGACGACGGCATTATTTCGGCTATTTCGTACGTCCTGCGCTTTCCGGTCCTGCGGTCGCGGTACTGGACCACGACGAGGTGGAGCGACTCGAGCTCGGTCGTCGGGACCGAGATGGGCGGCTCGATCAGGCGGCGCAGGACCTGGGCCGCGGTGTCGGCGTGGATTGTGGAATACACGGCGTGGCCGGTGTGCATGGCCTCGAACAGCACCTGGGCCTCGTTCTGCCTCCTGACTTCGCCGACGACTATGCGGTCGGGACGCATCCTCAGGGAGGCCACCATGAGGTCGAGCATCGAGACTTCGCCCTTTCCTTCGGTGTTCTGGGCGCGCGTGCGCAGCGGGATCCAGTTCCACTTCAGGTACTCTGGCAGCTGCAGTTCGCGCGTGTCCTCGATGGTGATTATGCGGTGCGCGCTTGGGATGAGGGCGCAGAACGTGTTGAGCGTCGAGGTCTTTCCCGAGGCCGTGCCTCCGGCGACGAGCACGTTCATTTCGTACTGCATGCACATCCAGAGGAACGCGGCCATTTCCGTGCTCATGGTGTGGATCCTCGGGTCTATGAGGTGGACTATGGTCCACGGGTTGTGCGCGAACCTGCGTATGGTGATGGTGTTGCCGAGGCTCGATATGGGGAACAGCGTGGCGGCGACGCGGTCGCCGGTCAGAAGCGCGGCGTCCATTATCGGGGACAAAAGCGTGATGTCGCGGCCGGACTTGCGGCCGATTTGCGCGGCGTAGTTGTAGATTTCCTCCTCGGAGGGGAGCACGAGGTTGGTCTGGAGCCAGCCGAATGCGCGGTGGTAGACCGAGATTGGCTCAGTGGCGGAATTGACCGCGACTTCCTCGAGCATTTCGTCCGACATCAGAAGCTCCATCCGTCCGAGGCCGTATATGCGGTGCAGCAGGATTCCGGCGAGTATGCTTTTCACGTCGTCGGCGAGTCCGGGCAGTTCCTTGGCGAGCATTTCGTCCGCGGCCTTGTAGAAACGGTCCTTGAGCAGCACGAGCTTCTTGGGGTCGGTGATTTCCTCGGTCTCGACCGGCACTTCGCGCGCAAGCTCGTCGCGCAAATAGTCGAGGAACGCTTCGGTGTACGCGCCGATTGCGGGCTCGGTGATTGCATAAAGCGGCCGGGACTGGTTCTTGACGTCCCAGATCTTGACGCTGCCGTAGACGCCGTCGGCCTCGAGGTTGTAGGACGACAGGAGCCTGGTGCCGTGGGGTTCGCGTTGCGTGATTTCATGCAGGCTGGAGACCAGGCGGATTTCGGGCTTTGCGAACACGCTGACGGGGTATTCCACGGCCAGGATGTTCTTTTCCGATAGCACCTTGCCTATCTTTTCGGTCTTGTCCTGGCTCCACCCGTATTTTGCCGCGATTGCCTCGATTTCCGCTTTGTGCTCGGGCTGCTGTTCGAGCCATTCGCACATTTCGTCTATCGCGGTCCGCACCACGAGGAGTTTTCCTTCCTCGGCCTCTTCCTCGTACAGCGTCGCCTCTCCGCCTCCCGGAGTCGGCACCGAAAGCTCTTCTTCGCCGGTCTCCTCGGCAGGGAGCTCTTCTTCGGTCGCAGGCGCTTCCGCCTCTTCTTCCGGCTCGGGAACGGCTTCTTCGGCTTCGGTTTCAGCGTGGAAGCGGAGGAAGCTTGAGCTTGGACAGGTCGAGCGCAGCGGGTTTCTCTTTTCCCGGAAGGGCCAGCCTTGACAGGTCGAAGCCCGGTCCCTGCTTTTCGGCTTCCGCGGCTTCGAAGTCAGGGGCAATCTTCGCGGCCGCCAGCAATTCTTCCATTCCGCCGGGCCCTGCCTTGGCTTCCTCCTTCTTCGCGGGCTTGGCCGGTTCGGCGGGTTTTCCCGAGAGCATTTCGCCCAGCTTGCTAAACAGGTCCGGCGCTTTTTCCTCTTCCTTCGCGGCCGGAAGCGGGATTGGTTCAAGTTCTGGCTGCCGCACCGGCGCCAGGCCCTCGAGGGTCTTTGCGCGCTGGCGCTTGTGCTCTTCAATCGCCTTTTCGAGTTCGAGCTTCGCCCGTTCCGATTCTTCCAATTTTTGCCTGGCCTCGAGCCTCGCGGCCGTTGCGGCTTGGGACTGCTGCCTGGCGATTTTCAGCTTTACCGCTATCCGCGCCTTGCCAGGAGTTTTCTGCATTTTCTCAAGTTCACGCGCCGCGGCCCTTTCCTTTACCGCGGTTTTGCGGGCCGCGTCGCGCGCCGCTTCCATCGCCGCCATTTGTTCGCGCAACTGTGTCCTCAACTGTTCCAGGACTTCGTCGGAAACCGCGCTGGCTTCCACCGCCGCGGCTTCTTCGGCCGCGGGCGCTTCTTCCTTCGGCGCCTCGGCTTCCTGCAGCGCCTGTTCGGCGGCGCGCTTTGCCTGGGCCTCTTCCTCCATGGTTTCGGAAATTGCCTCGGCTGCAGGCGCTTTTGCAACGGGTTCTTCCTCGGGCATCGGCATTTCGATTTCGACCGGCTTGGGCTTCAGCGGCCGGGCAGTGCTTCTCATTTCCTTCCTCGCCCGCGACGCCTCTTTCTTCAGCAGTTCTTCGGGCAGTTCTATTTTCGCCGGCGCCCCTTCTTCGGTGCCGAACTGGTTTGCCAGCGACTTGGCGGCCTCGCGCGCCGCAATTACCTCGGGGCGTTCTTCCTTCTCTTCTTCCAAGGCTTCCGCCGCCGCTTCAACGGCCTCTTCTTGAACTGGAATTTCCTTCTTGGACCCTGCGAAAAGCGGGTGCTCGGCGAGCTGTTCTGCAAGCGTGTTCAATTCTTCCTTGGACCGGCCGGCGGGCTTTTCCTCTTCAGCCGCGGCTTCGCGAACCGCAGCCGGAGCAGCTGCCATGATTATGGGCTGGGGCAGCGCAAGCGCCTGTCTTGTCATCTGTTCCACGAGCTTTTTCTCGGCTTCTTCCGAGAGCCGGATTACCATCGGCTGCTGCGCCTGAACTTGTTGGGCTGCCGGCGCCTGCAAAGCGCCCGCGGCTTGCTGCACCACTATCGTCGGCGCGATGGGCTGTGCGGCGAGCTGTTCGACGATTTTGTTCCGGTCGTCTTGCGACAATTGGAGCACGCCAGCCGAGGGCGCGGCGGCGCCCGCGGCCTGGGGCTTTTGGACTATTATTCCGGTCCTGAGCTTTTCGGCGACGTCTTCGCCAGCCTTTTCCGTTGCAAGTTCGCGCTCCTGCTTTTCATCGGCAACTATGCCTGCCGCCTGCGACTTCTTTTCGCGCAGTTCGGCAAGTTTTTTACTGCGCGCCTCGCGCGCCTTTTCGAGCCGTGCGAGGACGGCCTCGTGCTTGAGCCGTTCTTTCTCGGCCTTTTCCGCCACGGCCTTCTTCTTGGCCTCGCGCTTGGCCAAAAGCGCTGCGCGTGCGGCTTCGATTGCCGCTTTTTTCTTGGCCTCGAGCTCATTGGCCTCTTCGGCCATGCGCTTTTCCTCGTCTTCGAGCCTGCGCAGTTCGAGTTCCTGGGCGGAGGGAGGCTGCGGCGCAACGGTCTTTGCCAGCCGGGCAACGGCTTTTTTCAGCCCGTCGGTGACCATGATTCCGCCGGGCAGCGCGCGGAATCCGGCGAGGTATTCCGCCAGAAGCTTGAGCATTTTTTCCTGTTCGAGCCTAGTCTGCGCGAGCCATTCCCCGACTATTTCCGCCAGCGCCTTCCTTGGAACCGGCGGCGCAAGCATCTGCAGGTCGGAAGCCATTTTTTCGAACGTTTGCTCCGAAGCCTTTGCCGCGGCGGTCTTCGGGGACTCGAGCTTTTCCACCCAGCCAAGCAGGATTTTTTCCCGCTCTTCCTCGGAATAATCGTGGGGCGAGAGGATTCCGGCAAGCCGGTCCAGCAGCGTCTTTTTCTGCGCCGACAGCTCTTCGGCGTACCTTTGCAGCTCTTTTTTTGCGCGTGCGCGCTCGTAGTCCGCGTATTCCTTTTCGAGCCGCTGCTCTTCTTCCTCGGCCCTTTTCCGTTCCTCTGCTTTGCGCGCCTCGTCCGCCCGCGCCAGCCGTTCGCCGGGAGCCGGGAAAATCATTTCCTTCAACAGCTCTCCAAGCGGCTTCTTTGGGGCCGGCGGCGCAAGCTCCTGCATGTCCGCAGCCATTTTTTCGGCCTGCTGGTCTTCGGTTTCTGCAACTGCAGGCTGGCGTTTAGCTGCGCGCCCCGCCTCTTCCGATTCCGGCCGTTCTTTTTCCAGCCGCTTTTCAGCTTCGCGTTTTTCGCGTTCTTTCATGCGCCGCGCTTCTTCGGCTTCGAGGCGCTGTTTTTCAACCTGCC